>JABDOU010000043.1 GCA_013043085.1 Acidimicrobiia bacterium | reverse complement strand
TTCAGTTATTCAGTTATTCAGTTGTTCAGTTGTTCAGTTGTGGCTACTCAGGCGGGCTGAGTGAATCTTGGATGTAACGCTTGGTGTTCTAGTTGAACAGCTCGTCGAGCTTGCGCTCAATGGCGTCGCCGGCCTGGCCGGTCTTTTCCTCTACCATCCCTTTGAACTGCTCCCAATTGCCTCGGGCCTGTTCCATCTCCTGATCGGTGACCTCGGCCCATTCTTCGCGAATCTTGCCTTTGATCTGATTCCAGGAACCTTCGTCCTGCAGACGGTCGTTCCAGTCGTAATCGGTGTCCTGAGTGCTGTCGTATTGGGTATCCATGAGACTCCCCTCTTTCTGTTGCGTACATGAGTTCGTTACCCGATTTCTGTTGTTTCCAAACATCCCTTGCGGCCAAAACGAGGGCGAGTTCTAGGCTCACGCCATGTCTCGACCCCTCACCAACATCGGCTCTCGACCTGCCGCGTACGGCCCGACGGAGTGGGGCCTCACTGCGGTCATCGGTGTCATCTGGGGTTCGGCGTTTCTGTGGATTGCGATCGGAGTCGACTCACTCGCCCCTGGTGTCGTTGCGCTTGGACGGGTGACGCTGGGGGCGCTCGGCTTGGTTGGTTTCTCCAGAGCCCGCAAAACAATCAATCGCAGCGACTGGGTCCGGATCTCAGCGGTCGCTCTGTTTGGAAACGCGGGGCCGGCGCTGCTATTCGCCATCGCGGAAACGGAGCTCGATTCAGCCGTCGCCGGGATGCTGACAAGTGCCGCTCCGATCATGAGCCTCATCGTCGCATCACTTTTTCTGCGCCGCCTACCCGGCGCCGCTCAAACAATTGGTATCTCACTCGGCTTTGGAGGGATTGTGCTGATGACGATTCCGTCATTGCAGGGAGCAGACGCAGCTCCCACCGGTGTGATGCTCGTCCTCATCGCAGTGGTTGGCTACGGCATCAGCGGCAACCTTCTGGTTCCCCTTCAACAGCAGTACGGCGGAATTGCTGTCACGATGTGGGCCCTGATCATTTCCACAATCATGTTGCTCCCTTTTGGAATAGCGACCTGGAGCGAATCGGAGTTCACGATCCCTTCCGTGCTCGCAGTGGTGATCCTCGGAGTTCTGGGCACAGGAATCGTCAGATCCTTGGCTGCGACCCTTGCGGGAAGAGTCGGCGCCGCCCGCATGTCAACCACCACCTACCTGATACCGGTCACAGCGATAGCGCTCGGTGTTCTATTTCGAGGGGAGACGGTTGGGCCGCTGGCGTTGGCGGGTGTTCTCATCGTCATCAGCGGAGCCTTCCTGGCCAGCAGGGCGGAGAAGGCATGAACGATTCATTGATCACATTCATCTACGTCCGGGATCTCAAACGTTCCGATTCCTTTTACCGGGAGACGCTCGGCTTGACGCTGGCAACGGAGCAACCGACCTGTCGTATTTACAGGATCACCGCAACCGCTTTTCTCGGAATCTGTGTCCGACAGGACCCTCAAGAAGCAGGAGGTGTGACGATCACGCTGGTTCGCGACGACGTGGACGAATTCTGTGACCTGCTGCAGTCCAGGGGCGTTGTCCTCGAACATCCGCCTGCTCACAACGAACGCTTCAACATCTACCACGCGTTCTTTCGCGACCCTGACGGCTACCTGATCGAGATCCAACGATTCGACGACCCGAACTGGGCCGGTTCAGCAACATGACCGACGACACCTTGCCGCCCCCATGATTACTGCAAGCTGAACGGCGGGTACCGGTCGGTGATCAGCAGGAATGCGTAGGCCTGCACCCTGAGGCCCCAACGGCCGACGCCAACGACATAGTCAAAGAGACTTCTTGGATACGTTCCCGTGATGAGGATCGCAAACCAGGCGATGACAATGGCAATGAGCGCCCCTACTGCGAGAAAGATCAGGACGATGTAATGCGGGATGGCCAGAAACCATTTAACGAGCGGCAGCCATTGATTCAAGTCTCGTTGGGCATCGGGATAATCGATCTCGAGGTGAACGCCCTGTTCGTCCTCGGTGGACGGATACCGATCGGTCAAGAGCGCGAGATAGGCACCCACGCGGGCGGAGAAGCGGGTCAACTCGCGGGCAAAATCGAACCACCACCGCGGATAGCGCTGCCTGATCACGATCATCAGCATGGTGGCGACGAAGAGTCCACCGGAGATACCGGCGCCACTTGTCGTTACCTGCGAAAGCGTTTCGCCGGTATCGGAAACCGTCTTCACGGTGTCTGTCGCCGAGGCCGAGATCAGCGACAACACAACGAGAATGGGAATGGCCCAGATGATCCGCACCAGCGTGGTGAACCGATCGAGCTTCTGTGGATAATCAACGTCGAGCCGGGCTGGATAGGGACCGGACTGCGGTTCCACGGCACACCTCCTGGGTTGCTCGTGCCGACCCTACCGCGGGGCGGAACCCGACACCACGGGCGAAAGTCTTTTCCTGCAAGGTCAGGAACACGACCAGGGAACGCATTGGTAGCGGATCGCGATGCGGCTACGACTCAGCTCGATGGCCGAGACCCGTGACCTCAATGGCCCGGTGCTCACCAACGTCAGCTCCCGGTGAGATCATCGCTTCGAGGACTTCCCCGTCAGGTTTGAGGAGCTGCACGCGACCAGCCCAGTCGGTGATAGCAGCCCCGTCTTCCGGATAGAGAACCCCCGTGAAGGGCGCAACGGGATCCCCGGTCGGCTTGAGCTCGGCCGACACGATATCCCATACTTTGCCGTCGACGCTCATCACTTTCACTTTGCCGGCGAAGGGCACCGACGACGGGCTTGAAAATTCTGTGTCCATGTCCGGATCTTTCCCGCATGAAAGAGAAACCAAACCTTCGAGACCGCGCCTGATCAGGATTTGGGAAGTAAACCCGCCGCCTGACCCACCAATATGAACCAATCGGCTAGCGAGTCGATCGTCTCGTGAGCGTTGAGTCCGCTCGGATTCGGCACTACCCACAGTGCGGTGTCTCCCATTCGCTCGTCCTGTTGGCCGAGCGAAGATCGGGTGCGGCCGAAGGCCGTTCGATACGCCGTGATGCCGCAAACTGCCACAACTCTGGGGCGCCACGCATCCACGTTTTCGATCAGCGCCGCCCCACCCTCTCTGAGCTCATCCGCACTCAGTTCTGAAGCCCTGGCGGTCGCTCGCCTCACCAGATTGCTGATGCCAATCCCCCGCTCGATGAGATGTCTCCGATCCTCGTCGGTGAATCCGGCCGATCGGTCGATCTCACGCTCGATCAGGCCAGACCGGAGAAGGGCCGGGTAGAAGCGATTGCTGGGATGAGCGAAGTGGGTCTGCGTCGCTGCGGTCCACAATCCCGGGTTGATCCCGACGAACAGCAGTTGCAAACCCGGCCCGATCAGATCGGGAACCGTCTGATCCCGGAAACTCTCGAGCTCTGCTCGACTAAATCCCACTACGAGACCAGGTATGGATCCGGAGTTGCATGAGCTGACAATCTCCGGTTGGGTCGGTGAACACCCTGATCAGGCGTTTTGCTGATCCCGCCATGCGAGGAGTTCCTTCAATGGACCCCAATCCGATGGCGGAGTGCCTGGACTGCCGATGAGCTGCGTAATGCCCGCAGCGAGATACTCGTCTGCCTGCTCATAGTGGGAAGGGTCCATCAGGACCACAGACCTTTCGATGGCAGCCGGATCACGGCCCACCCTGGCGCACCAGTCATCGAGCACCTGATTCTTGTGTTTGAGGGTCGCGGGATCGCCACCTCCGTTCCAGATATCGGCGTGCTCTGCCACGATGCGCAGTGTCACCTTCTCTCCCCCGCCACCGATGAGTATCGGTATTTTGCGCAGAGGTGGTGGATTGAGCTTGGCCAGCCGGTCTTTGATGATCGGCATATTGGCGTCCAGATCCCGGAGACGACTAGGTGCCGTTCCGAACTCGTAGCCATATTCGACGTAGTCCTTTTCGAACCACCCCGAACCGATACCGAGAATATGCCGGCCTTCCGAAATATGGTCGATGGTGCGAGTGGCGTCAGCCAGGAGATTGGGGTTTCGGTAGGAGTTGCATAACACGAGCGAACCGAACTCAATTCGCTCGGTGACTTCAGCCATGGCCGCGAGCAATGTCATCGCCTCGAAGTGAAGACCCTCGGGGTCGCCACGCAGCGGATAGAAGTGATCCCAGTTGTAGAGGACGTCAATCCCGAGCTCCTCGGCCATTGCCCACCCGGCTCGCAACTCTTTATACGTCGAATGCTGCTGGGGCAGCGTGGCCCCGATCCTGATCTTCAATAGTTGCTCCTTGCTCCCACAAAACCCTAGATCGCCTCAGCCGACTAGCCGGTGTCCATCACGTTGATTCCAGAGGGACTCTCATCTTCGTCAATGGGCTCGAGCGTGATCCACAAACGTGGAAAGTCGCGGCGCGATACACCAACCCAGAGTTCGACTCCGACGGGTTCGATAAATGTGCCTGCGGAAATATGAATCTCGCCGTTGGTGAACCAGAATTCGTAAACCGATCCGGGCGGGGCGGGTGGCAGCCCCTCCACGTCCAGAGCGACCCGGGTTCCCCCGGATTCGACCCACCCGAGAACCTCGCCAGACGCCCGGGGCGCGGCTTCGGTTCCAGGGAGGGCGACCCTCCAGTCCGGTGAAGCAAGTTGCGCACCAACCCACACGGCCACAATGACCAACCCCACCGCAACGCCTCCGAGTGTCCACCATCCTCGCCGGCTGACACGTCGAACCCCGGATATCGATTCCGGGGTGCCACTCACGAGAGCGACCACCCGATCTTCCAATCCGGGTGAAGGCTCCAGCCAGAGGGCCGGGTCATCGAGAAGTGTTCGTACGGAGTCGAGAGCGCCCCACTGCTCACGGCAATCCGCACAAGAGGCGAGGTGGTCGAGTTCGGCCTGGCCGGCCTCTCCCGCAAGGAACATGGCTCGCGCATCCCGGCATTTCATGCTGAAGCCTCGCGGAGATGTGACAGCAGGGCGGCCAGCCGTTCGTGAGCGCGATGTGAACGCGACTTCACCGTTCCGAGGGCTACCCCCAATTTGGTCGCTGTCTCTGCTTGGGTCAGGCCGTGAAAGTGAACGGCCTCGACAACCTCCCTGTGCTCGGGGCTCATCCGATCCAGGGCGGACCGCACCTCCCACGCCTCCCACGTC
>JABDOU010000023.1 GCA_013043085.1 Acidimicrobiia bacterium | reverse complement strand
CCCAGCCATCCCCCGATGAAGGCCCTGAGAACTGCACGGCGTCATACCAGATGACGGAGAAACTCCTTTCATCACCGAAGAGCCGCTGTGAAAAACTTGCTCGTTCGGCTGCCGAACCCGGCGGCGGGACATCCCCGAGGGTGAGAATGCCCTCAAATTGGCCGATCCAGACCTGCCACTCGACAGGGCCGCTGTCCGATTCGAAACGTACCGTTACCGCTACGAGCCCATCGGACTGGTCGGCACTGATGATCTCATACGGTGCGGCACACAGCGCGGTCGCGCAATAATCCTCCAGGAGATCCGCAATCGGAATCTCTCCCCCGAGTCCGCCGCCCAATGCCTTCTCGACTTCCTGAGCCATACCCTCATTGATCAAGAGTCCCGCTGCGATGTCCCACGCTCCAGTTCCCGCTGACTCCAAGAATTCTTCGACCACAAGAACTGACTCCCGGACCGAAACGAGGATCGGATCCGGAGGGGGCGGATCGAGATAGTCATCCAACTCATCGATCGGACGAATGTCCGCCGCAAACGACCTCGCGAAATCATCGACCGCGTCAGGTGTTTCTGCGGCGCGTACCTCTACATCCATGAGGTCACAATCAGCAGGACCAGGAATGGCAACGACCATCCGCACACCTTCTGCGATGTCCTCAATATGCAGGATTGGATGTTCTTCGGGTTCTCCTGCGTACGCAACCGGCGCGGCCGGCCATCGGGCGTCAATAGAGAGACCAAGCGATTCGTCGAACCAATATCGGGCCTGTTGGCCACCGGCGGGAGGACTCCCTTCTGGTCCAGATCCGGGCAGCCCCTCAACGGGGTCGAGGCCCGGATAAAAAATCGGAAACCGGTCGCCACACGATGGTGCCGAGATGGCGGACGTGGTCGTGGTGGTGGGCTTCGCAGCGGTGGTGGTGTTCGGCTCCTCGAGCCCCACATCTTCGCCGCAGGCTGCGACGAGAATCGAAAGAACCAGTGCTGCCGCCGCCGTTCGTCCTCGCATGAGTATGTGACGTTACCGGAACGGCATCAGGTTCCTCGACTACGCTCCAGCAACTATGACCACCGGCGTCGCGAGATCATTTTGGCGCCCCACACTCTCCTCGACCACGGCCCTGGTGATCGTATCGCTGCCGACGTTTCTGCTGGGAGCCTTCGGTCCAACGGTCAAGTCTGAACTTGGCATCAGCGACACCCAACTGGGAGCTCTTTTCACGTTTGGCTTTCTCGTCTCGGCGACGGTCATGCAGATCTCAGGCGGATGGGCCGACCGCCGCGGTCCTCGATTCGTTCTCAGGAGCGCGCTGATCGTCGGCACGGTCGGATCGTTACTTTTTGCGACCGTGGCGGTGAGTTTTGCCGTTGCCCTTGTTGCCATGGCAGTCGTCCGAACTGCAGAGGCGATCGGACAGCCCGCCACCAATACGCTGATTTCTCAGGCGATTGCTCCCGAGCGACGGGGATTCGCGATGGGCTTGAAGCAATCGGCCATCCCGGTTTCTACCGCAGTGGCCGGCCTTGCCGTGCCGATCCTTGGATCGACGATCGGCTGGCACGGCGCCTTCTCCTTGGTAGCGATACTCGCCGTGCCGGCCTGGCTCGTGGTACCCGATGTGGCGGCTCCCAACCCGCTCGCCAGACCAGCCCGCCGCCAACTCTGGTCGCAGCCACACCTGCGTTTCGCCGCCCTTGGTGCTTCGATGATGGCGGCCAGCGTCGTCACCGTCTCCGGCTTCCTGGCCGTGGCCGCAGTCGACGCCGGGTACACCGAGGCGTCCGCCGGGTTGTTGCTGACACTGGGGGGCACCATCATGATCCCGGGACGCATCGGGTGGGGAATGGTTGCAGATCGATTCGACTTCAATCGATTCCGGGCTGTCGCAACCAGTTTTGCAATCGGTACCACCGGATTCCTGCTACTTGCATCGACCGGGACTGTCGCCATTGTCGTCGGAACAGTGTTGTTGTACGGGCTCGCATGGACCTGGCCAGGATTGCTGCTACTCGGCGTCGTTGAACAGCATGCCGACGAGCCAGGTGCCGCGACGGCGATTCTTCAAACCGGTGTACGGCTCGGAGCGACCGGTTCGCCGTTGCTCTTCGGTTTCCTGGCCGACCGCTACGGGTTTTCGAGCGCCTGGTTCTTTCCGTTGACGACTGCCCTCATTGGTGTGGCGCTGATGCTGCGCGCTGCGCATGAGATCGCTAGGGGACGCTGATGACCTGGTTGGCACGAAACCGGGAAAGCGTCTCGACAGCCATGCGGTCGCAATCAACCTCCGATCGTGAGAGGGAGTTCATGTACTGGAAGCAATGGAACGCTTCGTGGGCTGTGATCGCCACCAGCTCTTCAATGGGTCCGGCAACCTCAATCGGCACCGTCTTGCGATACCGGAGCGTGGCCGGGTAGACAGGACGATCCGAACCGATCGTGAGCGAGATCAAATAGTCACAACCCGGGAGTGCGGAGAAGGGAATCCCATCGTAGGCCCAGCCTTTTATCCCTGGTTCGGGGGGACCTGAGAGTTTCGACATCTCGTCAACCCTGTTGGCGCGGGCGTATGAGACAGCTCTCCGCTTCTGCTTGAACGTAACCATCCGGCCACGATGCTCGACACCAAAAGCAACTGCCTTTCCTGCACGTTTGACTTTCACATGCACGAGGCGTGCATCCGATGCGAGAACCGACTCGACCGTCCATGCGACGATGCGAGCCAGATCGATTGACCTACCGTCGAAGGATTTGGAAACGGTAACAACCGCCGGGGAGCCTGCCGGCGCCAGATTCTCTGCATGTTGTTTCATACGACGCGACCCTACCGATCGACGCTGACAGATCCATACACATTCGCAAATGTCCGAATCCGTCCGACTTTTTGGCCACGAGTGTGCGACACTTGCTTCATGACAGAACCTCTCCAGGCCGTGGTCACCACCGGCATCTACTGTCGAGCAAGCTGCTCGGCCCGGCCGGCTGCACGCAACGTTCGTCCCGTCAGCTCCCCGGTCGCGGCCGAGGCCGCGGGCTATCGACCTTGTCTCAAGTGCCGCTCAGACCGGGTGCACGCCGATCCAAATGTTGAATCGACCGAGGTAACCCGTGCTATGGCGATGATTTCAGACGGCTACCTCGATCGTCACACCGAGGCGGAACTCGCACATGCCGTCGGTTACTCGGCTCGCCAATTGCGAAGGCTGTTCGAACTGCATGTCGGCGCCACGCCCGATTTCGTCGCACGTTCGCGCCGGGCACATTTCGCTCGCCGCATGCTCGACGAAACCAATCTGACAGTCACCGAAATTGCGTATGCGTCTGGTTTCAACAGCCTTCGGCAGATGAATCGGGTGGTCAAAGACATCTTCGCATTCACGCCTACGGAACTGCGGGCGAAGCGTCGACGCAATCAGTCGTCTGCAACCGATGGCGGCCTGACGTTGACCATCGAGGCTCCCCCGAGCGCTCCGGACATCATCTCTTACCTCGCACCAAGGTCTATCCCGGGCGTCGAGCAGGTCGTAGATGATCGCTACCTTCGCACCATCGTTTCGTGCGGGCACCCCGGCGTGATCGAGGTTGCTGCCAATGACGAGGGGGCACTGGAGATCACCGCCCACCTCCCCACGTT
>JABDOU010000011.1 GCA_013043085.1 Acidimicrobiia bacterium | reverse complement strand
GAATCGTGTGGAAACTTTCATGGAGCGCCGCTCGCCCACGCTGCCGACTTCCTCGCCATCGCCGTCGGTGATCTTGGTGCGCTCTGCGAGCGCCGCACGGACCGGATGCTTGATCCAAAGCGTTCCTATGGTCTGCCGCCATTCTTGACGGACGATGCTGGAGTGAACTCCGGCTACTTGATTGCCCACTACACCCAGGCGGCCATGGTTGCGGAGAACCGCAGGCTGGCGGCCCCCGCCTCGGTCGACACGATTCCAACCAGCGCGATGCAGGAGGACCACGTTTCGATGGGCTGGGCAGCGTGTCGCAAACTCCGGTTGGCTCTTGACAATCTCCGACGGATCCTCGCTATCGAGATCGTTTGCGCAACTCGCGCATTCGAATTCCGCGCACCTCTCGCGCCTGCAAAGCCAACAGGATCGGTAGCAGAGCGAGTACATGAGATCATGGGCGAGTCCGGACAGGACGTGTGGCTGTCGCCGCTACTCGAACGTGTGGCCGGAGAGATCAGAAGCGGCCATATCGTGGCAGCTGCGGAATCCGAGTCAGGAGTTCTCTTATGAGTGGACCACGTCCGGTACGCGCGCCACGCGGCCTTACGCTGACGTGCAAGGGATGGCCGCAAGAAGCCGCCATGCGAATGCTGATGAACAACCTCGACCCCGAAGTTGCCGAGCGGCCCGACGATCTCGTGGTCTATGGGGGGACGGGTCGGGCTGCGAGATCCTGGGATGCATTCGATGCGATCATCGCGACTCTGCAGGACCTCGACGGCGACGAGACCTTGCTGATCCAATCAGGGAAACCGGTTGGCGTGTTCCGGACCCACGAGTGGGCACCGCGGGTCCTCCTTGCCAATTCAAATCTCGTGCCCGAATGGGGTACGTGGGACGAGTTCCGCAGACTCGAGTCCATGGGGTTGACCATGTACGGTCAGATGACGGCGGGATCGTGGATCTACATAGGAACCCAGGGCATTTTGCAGGGTACATACGAGTGCTTTGCCGAGATCGCACGGCGCCGCTTTGACGAAACGCTCGCCGGGACCATTACGTTGACGGCCGGCCTGGGAGGCATGGGTGGTGCCCAACCTCTGGCCGTCACCATGAACGACGGCGTGGCTCTTTGCATCGAGGTTGATCCTCACCGGGTCGAACGACGGCTCGAAACCAGATACCTCGACGAAGTCGCGACCGATATCGACGATGCCATCGCGCGATGCGTTGCGGCGCGAGACGAGAAACGCGCCCTGTCGGTGGGCCTCATCGGCAATGCTGCCGATGTCGTGCCCCGCCTGCTCGACCTCGAGTTCCCCGCCGACATCGTTACCGACCAGACGAGCGCCCACGATCCCATGAGCTATGTGCCGGTAGATCTGACAACCGAAGCGATAGAGGAATTGGCCCGCAACGACGGCGAGGAGCTCATCCGACGAGCCCGGGCTTCGATGGCGCGCCATTGCGCCGCGATGGTCGGCTTCATGGATAGGGGGGCGGAGGTTTTTGATTACGGCAATTCCCTTCGGACTGAAGCCCGCCTCGGCGGCTACGAGCGCGCCTTCGACTATCCGGGCTTTCTTCCGGCCTACATCCGGCCCCTGTTTTGCGAGGGTAAAGGGCCTTTTCGGTGGGTGGCACTCTCGGGAGATCCGGCAGACATCGCGGCCACGGATCGTGCCGTTCTCGATGAGTTTCCGGACGACCTGGCACTCGCGAGATGGATCAAACTCGCAAACGAGAGGGTCGCGTTTCAGGGACTTCCTGCTCGTATCTGCTGGCTTGGTTACGGTGAACGGGCACGCCTGGGACTCCGTTTCAACGAGATGGTCCGGACCGGTGAACTCAGCGCCCCGATCGTGATCGGCCGCGATCACCTCGACTCGGGATCCGTCGCCTCGCCGTACCGCGAAACCGAAGATATGGCCGACGGCTCCGACGCCATAGCAGACTGGCCACTGCTGAACGCACTGGTCAACACGAGCAGTGGAGCTTCCTGGATCTCCATCCACCACGGCGGGGGCGTCGGCATCGGCCGCTCAATTCATGCCGGTATGGTCTGTCTCGCAGACGGCACCGATCTCGCCGCCGAAAAACTCGAACGAGTTCTGACGAGCGATCCCGGGACGGGCGTGATGCGCCATGCCGACGCCGGATATGAGAGAGCAAGAGATGTCGCCCGCGATCGAGGTATTCGGATACCGATGACCGATCCGAGATGAGCGTATTGCCGATCGTCGCGGTCGGCCATCCAATCCTTCGCGAGCCGACGAGGGTGATCTCTCACGACGAACTCCAGACACCAACCGTGCAGAAGCTGATCGCTGACATGATCGAAACCATGCGCCAGGCCGACGGCGCCGGCATAGCTGCGAATCAGGTCGGATCGAACCTGCGGATCGCTGTTGCCGAGGTACGCAACAATCCCCGGTACCCCTACAAGCCACCGATCCCCTTGACGGTGTTTGTAAATCCGGTTCTGACGGCAGTCGATGACGAGGTCGTTGAAATCAACGAGGGATGCCTTTCTGTACCGAACCTCCGAGGCAATGTGCATCGAAACGTGAGCGTGCGTGTCCGCTACCTCGACCGCGAAGGCAACAACCGGGACGAGATAAAACGGGGATTGACTGCTGGCACCTTCCAGCACGAGTGCGATCACCTCGATGGCAGACTGTTTCTCGACCGGGTCACCGATCCCGGCACATTTACGACCTGGGAGCAGTTCGAACAACACCACCGCGCTGCGTTCGTCGAGCGCATAACAGAGTTTGTCGACAGGATCGGCTCATGACGGTGTACTGGTGCTCCTTTGCCTGGCTCGGGGGCGAGCAGCCGGATGCCGGTGTCGAGATCCGGACGGATCAGGGACGGATAGCGAGCGTACGTACGGGTGTCGAGCCATCGGATGAAGCGACGCGGCTTCAGGGTCTCACCTTGCCGGGCCTGGCAAACACCCACAGCCACGCGTTTCACCGGGCACTCCGTTCAACGACTCAACGCGGGAAGGGTTCCTTCTGGACGTGGCGAGAAGACATGTATGAAATCGCCCAGACACTCACACCTGACACCTATCACCTCCTCGCCAGGGCGGTGTACGGGGAGATGGCCCTTGCAGGCATAACCACCGTCGGCGAGTTTCACTATCTCCATCATCAAGCCGGCGGCAGGTCCTATGACGATCCGAACGCCATGGGTGAAGCCATGTTCGCAGCGGCAGCAGAAGCCGGTATCAGGATCACTCTCATAGACACGTGCTACCTCAGCGGCGGTTTTGGTGCGCCATTGTCACCCACCCAGGACCGTTTTTCGGACAAGACTGTGTCCGCGTGGAAAGCCAGAGTCAGCGATATCAGGGTTCCCGAACATGGAAGGCTGGCGGTGGCGGCGCATTCGGTTCGGGCTGTCGACCCGGCTTCGATCGCAGGCGTCGCAGAGTTCGCGACGAGCCGACCGGACCCGCTCCCTCTCCACGCCCATGTCTCCGAGCAGCCCCTGGAAAACGACGAGTGCCAGGCGACATACGGCATGACGCCGACTGGCGTCATGGCGTCAGCCGGGGCGCTCGATGGAGATTTCACGGCAGTCCATGCGACCCACCTGACCGCAGATGACATCAACCTCCTGGCTTCTTCAGAAAGCACGGCCTGCTTCTGCCCGACAACCGAACGAGACCTCGCCGACGGGATCGGTCCGTCACGAAGTCTCGACGAGGCTGGCGTCACCCTCGCCCTCGGGACTGACTCACAAGCCGTCATTGACCTATTCGAAGAAGCGCGGGCGATTGAGCTCAACCGTCGGCTCTCATCGGGCGAACGAGGTCATCATGACGCTGTTTCGCTACTCGAGATGGCAACGTCCAACGGACACGAGGCTCTGGGTTGGGCCGATTGTGGATCGATCGAATCAGGCGCCGCCGCCGACTTCGTGACGGTCGGAATGAATTCGATCCGATTGGCCGGCGTAGAACCGCAGAACTATCTCGAAGCCGTTGTGTTTGCGGCATCTGCGGTCGACGTTGAGTCGGTCGTGGTTGCCGGAGAGGCCATCGTCACGGGGGGCAATCATGTCCGATTCGACGTGGTGTCGGCCATGAGCCAGGCCCTGTCAACCCTATGAGCACCGTCATTGACAATATTGGATTGCTGGTCACGAACCGGGATGAAGGCGAGCTGACCGATGCCTGGATTGCGATCGACGGAGCCCTGGTCGTCGCGACCGGCACCGGTAAACCGCCCGCGGCGGACAAGCGAATCGATGCCGAGCGACGCTGCGTGATTCCGGGCTTCGTAGACAGCCACACCCATCTGATATTCGCCGGCGACCGCTCGGCGGAGTTTGCGGCCCGAATGTCCGGCCTTCCTTACGAGGCCGGCGGAATTCGCACGACTGTCGAAGCGACCCGCGCTGCGACCGCTGAACTCCTGACAGAGTTGGCCACTGCGAGGATGGCAGAAGCGCATCGTGCCGGTATCACAACCATCGAAATCAAGTCTGGCTATGGCCTCGATCTCGAACACGAGCTCATCAGTTTGCAGATTGGGGAACGGCTGACCAGCGAGGTCACGTTCCTCGGTGCTCATGTTGTTCCAAACGAATTCCTCGGTCGGGCAGACGACTACGTGCATCTCGTCACCGGCGACATGATGAAGGCCGCAGCGGAACACGCATCCTGGGTAGATGCCTTTTGTGAAGTGGGAGCCTTCGACGAAGATCAATCGCGGGCGATCCTGGAGGCGGGACGTGCCTCCGGACTTGGCCTCCGTCTGCACGCCAACCAGCTTGGTCCAGGTCCCGGCGCACAACTGGCCGTCGAGATGGATTGTGCCTCTGCCGATCATTGCACATTCTTGTCGGACGACGACATCGACGCCCTGGCAGGATCATCGACGGTTGTCACGTTTCTCCCGGCAACCGAATTCTCCACGAAGCAGCCGTACCCCGATGCCCGCCGTGTATTGGACGCCGGGGCAACAGTGGCGATCGCAACCAACTGCAATCCGGGCTCCAGCTACACGACCTCCATGAGCCTCTGCGTAGCGCTGGCCGTGCGCGAGATGGGTATGACAATCAGAGAGGCACTGCAGGCGGCGACGTCAGGGGGTGCTGCCGCCCTGCGTCGGGACGACATTGGCTGGCTCGGGGCGGGATCGCGATCCGATATGGTGGTTCTCGACGCTCCCTCTTACGACTTTCTCGTATACAGGCCAGGAGTCCCCCAGATCGCGCTGACGATGATCGGTGGCGAGCAGATCTGAGGCATGGCCCGGGGTGCTTTTGCGGAGCAGAGTCCGGCGCTAGGGGCTCCGATCGAGGAGATACGTGGCCCGAGACCTGCGTGCCCACACCACGAAGTACGTTCCGGCAAGAATGGCCAACGCCGCCATCGGCAGTATGACCTGATCAACGGCTCCGGTTGATGGCAGGACCTCGATCGAGCTGCTGGTCTCCTCAGCCGTGTTGTTTGTCGGATCGGGGTCGGTTGTGCTCGATGACACGACATACGTGTTCTCAATGGTTGCGTCCGGTATCTCGTTGATCAAAACGGAAACAAGGATGCGAGCGGCTGCCCCCGATTCAATCGTGCCGAGATCACACATAACGATGCCGCCCGTCTCACCGCAGGTTCCCGCTGAGGCATCCGAACCCAGATACGAGGTGCCATCTGGAAGCGCATTGAGGACCTTGACGTTCTCGGCTGCGTCCGGGCCGTTGTTTCCGACGACCACGGTATAGGTCAGCGTGTCGCCTCGTTCCACGGCGACGTCGCCGTCCGAGACCGTGATGATGAGATCGGCGCCCAATGTTTGAGCGCCTGCCGGACTGGCAGCCGCGAGCATCACGATCAACGCCACCATGACCGGCGCGCGCAGCCTCACAAACCTCACCACTCGTACTCCTCGAACTCTGATTCCTTCATCAGGGTAACCGCGCCTCACCACCTGGCAAGGTGCTATACGAAACGAGTTTGACGAATCGTCAATCCTCGCGAGCCCAGGCCTTCAACGCGATGACCTGTACCGCGATATCGGCCGGGCTACCGGAGCCGGGAACAGCCCTGCGCTCGAGTGAGTCTTCGATAGTTGGAATGTCGTCAACGGTCAGACTCGGGTGGGCTGCGTGGAGAATTTCAGGCTTGAGATCGAACAGCCCGATCCCGCTGTGTTCAGCCTCAGCGACCAGCCCGCCCACGATCTCGTGCGCTTCCCGGAAGGGGACGCCGCGACCCACGAGCACTTCGGCAAGATCGAGCGATAGAACAAGACTCCCCGGTCGCGGCGGATGAAACTCCGATCCTGCAACCAGAGCTCCCAAAGCCTGTCCGGAACTCATCAGCCGATCGTGGGCGGAAAATACCAGGCGTTTGTCCTCCTGCAGATCACGGTTGTACGTGAGCGGCAGGCTCGCCTGCAGGCCGAGGATGGCGGCCGTGTCGGAGACAGCAATGGCCGCCCTCCCCCGCGCCAGCTCGGCAATGTCGGGGTTCTTTTTGTGCGGCATGGCAGAAGAGCCGGTTGCGAGATCGTCTGGCAACGTCATCCAGTTGAACTCCTGACTCGACCAGAGAATGATCTCTTCGGCGAGTCTCGAGAGGTTGACCATCGCCTGACTGCATATGAAGACATACTCGGCGGCAAGATCGCGCGATCCGACGGCCTCCATCGAGTTATCGAATGTCGAATCCCATCCGAGGAGTTCTGCGGTGATTGCCGGTTCCAGCGGCAACGAACTTCCGGCAGATGCCCCTGCGCCGAGGGGGGAAACAGCGACCCGCCTTGAAAAATCCTCGAGCCGATCGGCATCGCGCCGCGCCATCCACGCATACGCAAGGAGGTGATGCGCCAGACTCGTCACCTGAGCTTGCTGCAGGTGGGTGTAGGAGGCAACCGGGGTGCGGGTGTGTCGTTCGGCCGTCTGCACGATCTGCATGACGAAGCGCTGAATTCCGGCCATCTGGTCGTCGGCCGCCTCTGCAAGGAACAGCCTCAGATCAAGCGCAATTTGATCGTTACGTGACCGGCCGGTGTGCAGCTTTCCCGCCACTTCACCGATGAGCTCAAAAAGTCGTCGCTCGACTGCAGAGTGAATGTCCTCGTCGGTTTGCAGATACTCGACGCCATCGTGGGATATCGTTTCCAACCCGCGGATCAGATCGTCGCCTTCGGATTCGGATATGAGCCCAACCGCCGCCAGCATCCTGGCGTGGGCGATCGAACCAGCAACATCGTGTTTCAGCAACCGCTCATCGGCCCGTTCCACGGTGTACGCCCACAGAAGGTCACTCGGACCTTGTTGGAACCGTCCTCCCCACAGGCTCACTCGCCACCGCCCAGCTGCTTCTCCGCAAGCGTCCGGAGTCGGAGTGCATTGAGACGGATGAATCCCGTCGCGTCACTCTGGTCATACACATCATCAGCTTCGAACGTGACGGTTGCCTGATCGTACAAAGCGCGATCCGAGCGGCGGCCGAGTACGGTCACTCCCCCCTTGTAGAGCTTCAGTCTGGCCTCGCCGGTAACCGGGCCCGCTACGGTATCCATATAGGCCTGCAGCCCCTCGCGCTCGGGCGCGAACCAGAACCCGTTATAGACCATCGAGGCGTATTTGAGCGAAAGTTCGTTGCGTAAATGCAGCACTTCGCGATCAAGGGTGATCGACTCAACCGCCCGCAGGGCGTGGTGGATGATGGTGCCGCCAGGGGTCTCGTACACACCCCGACTCTTCATTCCGACGAATCTGTTTTCCACGATATCAATGCGTCCGACGCCATGCCGCCCGCCCAGATCATTGAGATGGGTGAGCAGTGCGACGGGTTTCATTTCCTGACCGTCTACCGAAACAGCAGAGCCGTTTCGAAAACCCACGGTGACGATTTCGGGATGATCGGGAGCTGCTTCGGGATCGGTTGTTCGCTGGAACATGCCGGCTGGAGGCTCCACCCATGGATCTTCGAGGACTCCGCCCTCGTAAGAAATGTGAAGGATGTTGGCGTCCATCGAATACGGTTTTTCTTTCGTGACAGGCACCTCGATACCACGCGCCTGCGCATAGGCGACGCAGTCTGCCCGGCCTTCCAGGTTCCATTCGCGCCACGGAGCGATCACACGGATCTCAGGTTTCAGCGCGTATGCGGAAAGCTCGAACCGCACTTGATCGTTGCCCTTTCCGGTGGCTCCGTGCGCAATAGCGTCTGCTCCGCTCTCTTCAGCCGCTTTGATGAGGCCTTTGGTTATCACCGGACGCGCGAGCGACGTTCCGAGCAGGTAGTAGCCCTCATACACGGCGTTGGCACGGAGCGCCGGGAACACATAGTCCTCGACGAACTCGGTCGTCAGGTCTTCGGCAATTGCTTCCACGGCCCCGGTCGCGAGCGCCTTCTTCCTGGCGGCTTCAACCTCCTCGCCCTGGCCGACGTCTGCGGTATATGCAACGACTTCTGCTCCGTAGGTTTCCCTGATCCAGGCCAGAATCACAGACGTGTCAAGACCGCCCGAGTACGCAAGCACAACCCGCTTGGGATCAGTCATGTCAGCTCCTCCATTGCTCCTGGGTCTAATCGGTTTGCAAGCGCTTCGCCACCGGTGGGATCAGCGGTGATGACTATCACGGTGTCGTCGCCGGCAACGGTTCCGATTACCGAAGTGAGCCCGGCCCGATCGATGGCCCCGGCTACGACACCGGCAGCGCTCGGCTCGGTGCGCACGACCACGATGTTGGCTGACGAAGCGATCGAGATGCCAAAGGTGTTCAAGGCATTTGTCAGATCCGTGCTGGTCTGGTTTGGTGGACCCAGTACATAGGTCGCGGACGGCCCGTTACCGCTTTTGCGGGCTCCGACGGCCGCCAGATCTCGCGATACGGTTGCCTGTGTCACCACAAAGCCCTCCGTCGCAAGACGCTCACGAATCTGGTTCTGGCTTGTTACTCCTGTCTCGACTATGAGTTGCCGTATGGTCCGCCGCCTTCGCTCAGTGTCCATCTGAGTCCCTCCTGATGGCCGATAGCGACTCCTCGAAAATCGCCACGGCATCATCGATCTCTGACCCGGTTATGGAGAGCGGTGGTGCCCATCGAACAGCGTTCGGTCGAACTGCGTTGACAATGAGCCCGTTGTCCAGCGCCATTGCAACCACCTCGGGTGCCAGATCATCGTCGAGGACTGCAGCAAGCAGTAGGCCCTTGCCTCGAACGCCGGAGACGCCATCCAGCGCCATGAGTCCGTCGCGCAGCTGTTGCCCGCGCGCAAGAGCGTTGTTCAACAATCCTCTGTCTTCGATTTCGGTGATTGTTGCAAGTGCGGCGGCACAGACAACCGGTCCGCCTCCAAAGGTCGTTGCGTGGTCGCCGGGTTGAAAGGCTCCTGCCACTTCCTCAGTGGCCAGGCACGCTCCGATGGGCAGGCCGTTGGCAAGGGCCTTGGCAACCGAAGCAATGTCCGGCTCGATGTTCAGGTCTTGCCACGAGAACCAGTTTCCCGTCCGACCCATCCCCGCCTGTACATCATCGATGATGAGGAGGGTCCCCGATTCGTCACAAAGACTTCG
>JABDOU010000007.1 GCA_013043085.1 Acidimicrobiia bacterium | reverse complement strand
CTGGTGTTTCGACTCCTTATCGAAAACCTTGAGTCGTTAAGGCTAAAGCCGAAAGGTGATTTCCTGGTTGCGGTATGGGAAGGGGTGGCTCGAGGGCGGAGATGACCACCCGGAGTGAACCCGAGATTGTTGCGTCCGGTCGTAAGGTCGATCGGTATGCTCGATTTTGGAGCGAGCGCGACAGACCGCTCTGATTCATGAAAGGAGGTCTTCATGCCTGTAGTTGAGGAGACCATTCTCATCAAGCGAAGCCCCGAGGAGGTCTTCGACTTCGCAACAGATCCGGCCAATGTTCCGCTGTTCAGCTCGAACCTCATCGAGTTCGAGCAGACGTCCGATGGTCCGGTCGGAAAGGGCACGACGAACCGCGGTGTCACCAAAGTGGCCGGAAGGTCAATCGAGTGGACATCCGAGATCACCGAGTTCGACCGTGGCCAACTATGGGCCAGCCGGAGTGTCAAATCTCCGATGGCCTGGGAAATTGAAGTGCAGTACGAAGACGACGACGGGGACACGCTGATTCGCTGGCGGCAGGAAACGGCGACATTCAGCGGGTTTTTTGGAAAACTGGCCGATCCGTTGGTGACCCGCATGTATTCCAAAGACGTGAAGTCGAATCTGGAGAAACTCAAAGAGCTCCTGGAAGCCTGACTGCCGAAGAGACTCCTCTTCGCTAGGCGGGTGAGACGCGGCCTGGTTCGGGCGAAACCGTGCCGCCGGTTGTATGCGACATTGTTCCGCCGTGATCTCCATGTTCGGTGGGGGCCGTTTGGGGCTGCTGTTCTCGTTCCCTTACCCCTCGCCTTCGGCGAGCGGTACCTTCCCCGACCTCCGGTTCCTTCAGAATCTCCCGCTGGAGGACCATTGAAAAGACCACCGTTCGGCACCTACGGCTAGCGGACGATCGACGCGGAATTTCGACGGTTTATGGTGTCCATTTGGGAGGTGACGTCGTCAGCCGAATTGGGGAGGTACCGACGCCCATACAGCCCGCCAGGAGGATCTGTATGAGACACATGAGGACGACGCTATGTTCCTTTGGCGAGCTCAACAGCTTCGTCGAGCGTCAGGCCTGCTCCGACGCTGCGAGCGGTCCGGGCGCCTTCCTCGCCGAGCACCCGGGTCAGGCGGGATTCGGAGTCTTCGACACCAATCATGAGCGGTGTCCATCCTCCGCCCAGCTTCTCTCGGGCAGCCGACGCAGCTCCCGACAGCTTGGCCGCCCGGTCGATGTCGCCCGCCTCCACCAGCGCCGTAGCAACCCACTCAATGGACCATGCCGTCAAGAACCGGTCACCCAGAATTTCTCCATACTGAAGGCCCTTTCTTGCGTAGTCGAGGGCATCGTCGATCCGGCCTTCTTCCAGCGCCACGCCTGCACTTCCCAGCGAAGTCTGTCCGGCATACAGGCGGTGCCCGGCTTCGGAATACAGCTCGAAGGCATGGTCGAAGTGTTTTCCCGATCCCTTGATCTCGCCGGTGTTCAGGGCGTCGAATGCTTTTGCTGCCGCAACGTGGGCCAAGCCTCCGATGTCGTTACGATTTCTGAAGATCTCCTCAGCTCGTGAGAGTGGCTCCCAACCCGACGTGTCTCCGTTCATTATCAACGACGTCGCCAGACCATAGAAAGCTGATGCGATCAGCGATTCGTCGCCCACCTCCTGGGCAATAGCCACTGCGTCCTCGTAATGACTGATGGCTGCCGGCGCATCTCCTTGCCAATAAACAGCGGCTCCCCACGCCATGAGTCCCTTTGCTCTCTGAGGCGTCTTTGAACTCGAGCCGGCCAGTGCCTCGAATCTATCCAGCCACATTACGAGTTCTGAGAGGTGGCCCTTACCTTGGAAGAATCGCCAGGTGTCGCCGAGAATTCCAAGACCGCTGACCGGATCTCCGGCGGACTCATAGAAGCCCAACGTCGCGCGAAGATTGTCGAATTCCTCCTCGAGGACCGCCAGCCAAAATGGCAAGCGTTCTCCTTCCAGCTCTACTCCGGCGGTGCTTGCCAAATCGCAGAAGTGGGCGGCATGGGCTGCTGCAATGGCTGGCAGTGCCCCGCTCGTGAGTGCAGTTTCCTCAGCAAATAAGCGAATCGGTTCCAGCATGCGGAAACGGGACGAGGAGAGACCCGCCGTATCGCGCATGAGCAAACCGTGGTCCACGAGATCAGCGATGGTTGTCAGTGCATCCGTCGTTCCGATGTGACCCACGGTCTCAGCCGCATCGAGCGTCATGCCGCCGCGAAATTGGGACAATCTTTGGAGGGTTTCTTGCGAAACCGGCGCGAGGAGATCGTAACTCCATTTGATTGCCGCTCTCACAGATCTATGGCGCTCCGGGGCGTCCGACGCACCACCGGCAAGGAGGCCCATCCCGGTCGTCAACCGCTTGGCGATCTCGGTTGGTGACATCAGATTGATGCGGGCAGCGGCCAACTCGACTGCAAGGGGGAGTCCGTCCAGTACACCGACGAGATTCTCGACCGCATGCACATGGTCTTCAAGGCGGAACGATGGATCTACTGCCTGGGCGCGATCGGCAAACAGCTTCGCGGCGTCGGAGCCCGACGTAGTGGATGATGAGTCGGTCCCTAGCGGCGAAAGCCGATAGAGCCGCTCTCCGGCGATCCGCAACGGAAGCTGAGAAGTCGCCAGAATCTTGAGTCCCCGTGCGGCCTGAAGCATTGTTCCCATGTCCCTCGATGCTTTGATCACCTGCTCGAAGTTGTCGATGAACAACAGGGTGGGGTCATCGCCGAGGTATCCGGCGATACCCGTTAGCGACGGATCGGTTACACCTATTGAGTTCCCGATCACCGGGAGGACGAGCCGTTCGTCCTCGACCGGTGCGAGGTCGACCATGAATACACCATGGGCGTAACGAGGTAGCTGCTGACGGGCGATTTCGAGGGCGAGCCGCGTCTTTCCGATTCCGCCGGGTCCGCTGACTGTGACGAGCCTGTGTTGGTCAAGTAGGTCTGAGATCTCGGCCATCTCGCGAGATCGACCGACCAGCGTCGACGTGCTGGCCGGAAGATTGTTTCTCGTGGATCCCACCGATCGAATTGGAGGGAATGACATCGGAAGACCGGGGATCGCAATCTGGTATAGCCGCTCGGGCTCTTCCAGATCTTTCAGGTAGAAGTCACCGAGATCCAAGAAGTCGGCGGCAGTCGAAGCGAGAGCTCTGGTCGTGGTCGACACCAGGGCCTGTCCACCATGTCCGGCGGCGGAAATGCGAGCACCACGGTGAACATCTAGACCGATGTAGTTGTCATGCCCGATCTCGGCAGTGCCTGTGTGTAGGCCGATGCGGACCCGTACGGCTCCCATATCAGGCCACGGTTCCTCAGCAAGAGCATGTTGCACCCATATTGTGGCCTCGACAGCGGCAGGTGCTGATTCGAATACGGCGAAGAAGGAGTCGCCTTCGGTCCCGATCTCGATACCGCCGTAACGCGACAAGCCCTCTCGAACGATGGAACCATGTCGTTCGAGCACCTGCCGATAGTCAGGACCCAGCCGCTGGACGAGCTGCGTAGAGCCCTCGATGTCGCTGAAGAAGAAGGTCACGGTCCCCGCTGGGAGATCCGTGGTTAGCCGTCGGACTGGTGCATCCGTTTCCATACGGTTTCCTCCAGTCTCGAAGATATCCGAAATCCACGCGA
>JABDOU010000352.1 GCA_013043085.1 Acidimicrobiia bacterium | reverse complement strand
GTGCCCCGTGGCTCGGGTTTTATACATCGTTTCTCGAATTTCTTTGTTTTCTTTTCTTGTGCAGCGGCTTGTCGCCGCGATGCTTCAGTTCTGGTGACGTGATGAAGCGAATGCTCGGTTCGACCCTCATCGGATGGCGAGCTCAAAACTGATGGTGGCCGTGAGCTGAGTCTGTCCGGTTGGGCTCGGCTGTATTACCTCCAACGAGGGGAACACGGCGCGCGCCAGGTCGAGACCACGCAATGTGCCTTCTGGATCTTTTTCGGCTTCGGTAACGCTGCTGATATCGACACAGGTTATGGCAAAACGGATGCCTTCACCACTACGGGTGACCTTGAATGTGATCGATTCACCGTCGCCACCGGCCCCTAGCAGGGCCGTGGCTGCCTCTGTCACGGCCAACTTGACGTCGTCAACTGCGCTGTCGCCCGCATACTGGCGGGCGATGGCGCCCGCAAACAGTCGGGCAGTGGTCAGGTACTCGGCTTGCCGGGGAATTTCGAGCAGATACGGGTCCATGAGGTCGGCCCCGCTAGTCATCAAGCGGATGTCGTTCGGTCGAGATCTTCGACCACGTCGATCACGCTTTCGAGGCCGCTGACCTCGATGACCCGCTTTACAGGTCCGGCTGCGCACACCAACTGCATCGTGCGCCCGTCCGCCGTGACCTTCCTCGATGTCCGAACGAGCACGCCGATGCCGGTGGAATCCATGAATTCCACATCCCGGAGATCCACGATGAGATTTCGGCTGTCGAGGGTATTGGCGAGCTCGCGTTCGAGCTGCGGCGCCGTGGAAAGGTCGATTTCCCCGTCGATGTGAACGAGGGCTGCCCCCTGGTGATCCGAGGTCGTCACGTTTAGCCGGGGAAGGGCCATAGAGAGTGGGGCTCCTGAAGTATCTTCTCAGAACCATCCTAACGTGAGGCCCATGACCCCCGGCTCAGCAATTCACTTGACAATATCAAGCGATCCGGCAGCGTTGTCAGTCGTGAGGGCCGTCGCTGCGCGGTCGGCTTCAATGGCCGACCTCACCCTTGACGAGATCGACGATGTCTGCATCGCAATCGACGAGGCCGCGCTCCAGTTGATCGGCGCCGGAGCCGACACCGTTCGCATCTCCATCGACGCATCGACGGGCCGTTTGACTGCAAAACTGTCGGCGGTCGGGACCATCGGCGACGCTCCGGAAACTCCCGACGCCGAGGTCGGGCGGCTCATTCTTTCTGCATTGGTGGACGAGCTGGTGTTCGGTGCGGACTCCGTTACCTTCGTCAAGCGGGGTGTTACGGTTTGACAGACCGGGCAGGCACGATCGACCAGAAGCGGATGGGGGAGCTTCTGGCTCTCATGCCCGATCAGGTCGCTCGAAATGAGCTGTTCGATTTGGCACGACCACTCGTTCGCGCTCTTGCAGCTCGTTTTCGAGGAAGGGGAGAACCGATCGAGGACCTGGTGCAGATCGCCTCAGTCGCCATGTTGAGAGCGATCGACAACTTCGATATCGCAAAAGGGGATTCTCTGCTGTCGTATGCGACACCCATCATCATCGGCGACCTCCGGCATCACTTCCGGGACTCGGCGAGGATGGTGCGAGTTCCCCGACCGATCCGAGAGGCACGGCGAAGGGTCGAGCAGGCTACCGACACACTCACGCAAAAATTGGCGCGGGCACCCCGAGTTGCTGAGATCGTCGCTGTCACCGGGATGGACGAGGAGACCGTACTGGAGGCGGTCGCCAGCATCGGATCCGCCCGCCCTGTCTCGATAGACAGTGTTTCCGAAGGCTCGACCGCCGATTTTGCGACCGCCCCCGATGAGTTCAGTCGACTCGTAGACGCCGAGAGTGTTTCGATCCATCTAACCGGTTTGCCTGCGCGCGAACGCAAGGTCTTGTTCCTCAGATTCTTTCGCGGCTACACGCAAGCTGAGGTGGCCCAAGAGGTCGGCGTGTCGCAGGTTCAGGTGTCGAGGATATTGACGGCTTCCCTTGACCGCATCAAAGCGGCCGTCGAGGATCCGATCGATTAGTCGTCGCGGCGTGCAATCAGGATGGCGATGTCGTCGCCGAGTCCACCCGGCTGGGCCTGTTGAGCAGATGTCGAGATCTCATCGGCGATCTCGCTCGCCTTCTTGCCGGGTAGTTCGGACAGCAGGGAGGCGAGCTGGTTTGCCGTCAAAGCTCGCGAACCGAGCACGCCATCTGTGAACATCACAAGATTGTCGCCAGGTCTGATCTCGACGGTCGTCTCATGAATCCGGGGGCTCTCGATGGCGCCGAGCAAAGTGCCATCTTCGCCCAGTCGCTCAACCGAGCCGAAGCTTCGCAGCATCAGTGGGGCCGGATGGCCTGCCCGCGCCACGGTGACGGTCCCTCCTGCTGGATCCAGGGACACGAGGGCAACCGTGCAGCACAGATCGGAGGCGCCGGATAGGAGAGCCTGATTGAGGACCGACAACGCGTCTGCGGGTGAAGGGTGGTCAATCGAAATGGCCCGAAGGGTGTGTCTTGCGAGCCCAATCAAGGACGCAGCCTCTGGTCCTTTTCCCTCCACGTCGCCGACCACGAGATTCCACGTGCCCGGGATCCCCTCGAACGCGTCGTAGAAATCGCCGCCTACCTCGTTGCCGGTCCCCGCAGGTTCGTAGCGAGCAGTCAGTTCGAAGTGAGGGACGTCCGGTAGGTAGGGCGGTAGGAGACTCCGCTGCAATGTCATTGCAATACGGTCTCGTTGTTCGTAGAGCGTGGCGTTGTCGATGGCGAGCCCAGCCCTGCGGCCGAGGTCTTCGGCGAAGGCGAGCGCAGCCGGGTCGTACGTCTTGTCCTGTTCCGTGTAAACCAGCGAGATCGATCCGAGGATTCGACCGCGCGCCTCCAGCGGAGCGATGACGCACGATCGGATTTGCAGCTCGGCGGTGATCTCAAGGTACTCGGGGTCGTTGGCCGTCTCGGCCAGGAGAGCATCATCGACCTCCTCGAAGAGCAGCGCCTCCCCGGTCCGAATCACAGCGGAGACGCCCGATTCGGCGTCGGGCTCGTTGGGATGAGCATGGAGGAGGCGAGCGAGTTCGGCCGCCCGTTGGGGATCGGCGTGTTCTGCGGCGACCCGCCGAATCCTTCCGTCGTCTTCGACGAGGTTGATCGTGCACCAGTCGGCGTGGGTGGGGACCACCAGCCGGGCGAGGCGGCGGAGAGTCCGATCGGTGTCGAGACTCGAGGCCAAGACCTCGCTCGCATCAGCCAGGTATTCGAGGTAGGCGAGCATTCCCTCCCGCGCCTCTTCGGACCGTTTCTGAGCGCTCACGTCGAGAATGGAGAGATGGAAGAACTCGACGCCGCCAACGTCGGAGCGCACGAGACGAACGAGTGCCGGGAACGGAACCCCGCCTCTGCGGATGAGTGACATCTCTATCGATTGCCCGTGAGTGCTTTCGATCGCCGAGCCAAGATCGCTGCGAAGCCGGGTGGCGGGGCCCGAGTCGTCGGTCGGGGCAATGATCAGGTCTCCGATTGGATGTCCGACTGCCTCGTCACGCTCGAACCTGAATGTGTCGGCGGCCGTGGCGTTCCAGTCCATCACGATGCCTGCCCCGTCGAGTGTTATGAGCGACTCGAACGCCGCGTCCACCAGTGACCGGGTAAGGCCGGTCGGTCGTTCGGTTTTGCCAACGCCGGAAGGCGAAGCCGATACCTCGAGCCAAACCGTTGTTCGGTCACCCGATTCGATGCCCCATGTGTCGGCGATGGCTTCCACCATCGGTAGACCCCACCCGTGATCCCGTCCCGGAATCAGCTCTTCGAGCGGAGGCTTTGAGAATCCCGCCCCGGAGTCGCCCACCTCCACCCGCACACCTGTATTCGTTCTATACATCCGAAAATCGATGCGGTCCTGGGGTCCGGTATCTGCATGACGCACGGCATTGGTAACGAGTTCGCTCACGGCTACCAGCACGTCGTCGTAGGCGCCATCGAGCTCGTGACGAATCTGCTTCACCGCATCGCGTGCCTGGGACGGACTGGTTTCGTCTACCGGTAGCTGCAGCCATACGAGCAGTTGAAGGAGATCGTTCATCGAATACATGAAAGCAGCGTTTTCGCGAAACGTCTCTTTCGGCTTTAAGCGAGTGAGAGAAGAAATCATGTATAAGCGCAGCCCGCGCGGGGCACCTACTGCATGACGGAGCCAGCTGAGAAGGCTGGACGCAAAATGCCAAGGAGCAGAATGGGAACGAAGCTACGCAGATTGGTCGCCTTGATCGGCGTCTTGTCCATGATATTTTCGATCATGCCGCTGGGCGCAATGGCAGCCGGGAGTGATGTACCGGCCGATCTTCCTGGCGCGCTCCAGGCCACGCCACCACCTGCACATGCGGCTGCCTCCGGATTCTTGTTCTACAAATTCCCTGTTCCACAGCCTGCCTGCACGGGCTTCGGTCTCAATGTCTCCGGAAATGCCTACTTCAGCTCGGACGATTGTGGGTTCGTACCATTCGGGATCGCCGGCGCCGATAGCACGGCAGACGTTGTTGTGACGTTTTATGGCCCCAATGGATCAGCTATCGAGAGTCAAGACGCGCTCTACGACTCCGTCGACAACGAGTGGCAGTTCTCGATTACGCCTGAGGCCACCTGGCCTGCCGGTTGGATCACCGCCGTTGTCTTCGTCGACGGCGAGGATTCCGGGCAGACCGGTTTCGGACATCGGCTCCTCGGCGCGTCCGTGTCGGTCGATGCCGGCGGCGCCCCCTACGGGCCAGGCGACGATCTGCCGGTTACCGGCAACATCGCTGAGCTGGACACGGTGACCAACCTCACCGGCGTACAGCGCACGGGCGTGCCCGCCACCTTCACCCTCGCAGTTCGCACACCGTCTGGCGAAGTGCGCCCGGTCCCCGGCGGACCTATCACAGCAGACGCCGCCGGCAACTATTCCTCGACGATCCCGGGCAGCCTCACCGCCGATCTCGAGCCGGTCGGCAGCGGCGTCGAGCTTACGATCGCTGTACTCGCGATCGATGCGACCTACGACGATCCCAGTACCGGTCAGTGGGCTGCCGCCGAAGCGGGCAGCGCACCTGTCACCTTGCTCGCCGCGTCGGATGCCGTCTCGGTCGAGGCAAGCTTCGTATCCTCGGTCGGCTGGGTGAAGCCGGGCGAGGCGTACCCGTTCCGCATTTTTGTGACAAACGCCACCACCAGTGACGCCGAGAACGTCAGCGTCACATTGTCCGCACCATCGTCGGCCACTTTCCAGGATGCCACCCCGCTCACCGGAGCCGGCACGGCCGCCGTGGTGCCCGCTTCGATTACCTGGAACGTCGGCACCGTTCCGGCTGCCAACGAGGCAGGCCCGAACACCCGCACCCTGGTTGTTACGGCGCGGGCGGCCAGCCTTGCTGAAGACAACGAGGTTGTCTGGAAGGATCTGTCGACTACTGCCAGCCTGACGTATGACGGCTATTCCGGGCCGGCGATCACGTCTGCCACACACGGACCGAAGGTGATTCCGCCTGCGGCCGAATTCGACACGGCTCGGTACGGTGACAAGCCGTTCCCGATGGTCCCGGTGGAGTGGGTCGACCTGGACCGCCAGAACAACGACACATGGGATAACGACTCGGAGAAGCTTGATACGATCGTCAACGATCCTGGCTTCGTCGGTTCGACCTTCAACCTCTACCAGGAGATGAGCTTCGGACAGCTGTTCCCACAGGGCAGCGTGCCATCGGCAGGCATCGCTACTGCTGCTTTCTCCGACTACGACCCCGGCTTCGACTTCACGACGACGGACCGCACCAACCCGCTGTATGCGGGTTGTCGCGGCGCAACGTTCGCCGAGCCCGGTCTCGTCGGCACAGCGGCCTTCGATACTCGGATTGAGGACGGTTGGTACCAGATGCCCGGCACCACCGAGTACTACGGCGGCGACTTCCCGGCTTTCACGGCAACCACGGTCGCCATTGATCAGGCCTGTGGTCCCATTGGCAAGGCCGTCTTCGATGCGGCCCAGATCGCTGATCCGGAGATCGACTACAACGAGTACGACTCCGATAAGGATGGCGTCGTCGACTTCTTCATGATGGTGTTCGTCGGCTGCGGAGGAAACGGTGCCTCCCAGATTGCCGTGATCTGCGAGTACTTCGGCGGACAGGCGCCGTTCTATGACAACATCTGGCCGCACTCGGCCAGCCTGGAAGGCATGTACCAGGATTCGGCTACAGGGCTTCGCGGCTATATCAGCGACGATCAGCTCAAGAGCCTGACAGAGATCCCGCAGTGCTGGACGAGCGCCAACCGCACGCAGTACACGGACTGCGCGTCGGGAGGGGGCACCGGTGTTGATTCTCTACCTGTGTACGTGCGGGTTGGCCCGTACAACGTCAACCCCGAGACGGTGTTCCAGTCCGCTTCGGTGATCAGCCACGAGTACGGGCATCATCTCGGCCTCCCCGACTTCTACAACTCGAGTGCCGAGGTGTACGGCGACCTCAACCTCATGGCCGCCGATTACAGCCAGCACATGACGATTTTCGGTAAGCAGGAGATGGGGTGGGTGGTACCGGAATTCCTCGATCCCGGTGAGACGAGAAACGTCTCGGGTTGGAACGAGATCAAGAATGACACCGGGACGATCACCTGGCAGAAGCCAAACGGGGAGATTTACACCCTGTCGGCAGCGAACGGTGACCAAAACATCCACAACGGTCAGGCGTACGCCCTCAAGCTCGGTGGCCGGCAGCTGATCGATCCGGGCGACATCCCGTCGGGCACGCACGCATGGTGGTCGGGGCGCGGCAACGACTTCGGATGCTCGCCAAGCGGCGCCCACAACCTGGACATAGCCTTGCCCGAGTTGGCCGCCTTCGACCCGGGCACGACTGTGACCGTCGAGTTCGAGTCCAGCTGGGACATCGAATGGGACTACGACTACGGCTTCGTTCTGACGACAACCGATGGCGTCTTCTACACGAGCCACGCGTCCCAGAACGGTTACACGACGACCAACGACTTCAACCCCAACAGCAACGGCTGCATGACCGAGCTCAACAACGGACTAACCGGTACCAGTGGGGCGTACGAGCAGGGTGTCGAGACCGTCGCTCGGGCACCGTTGGCCAACGACTACTCGCACGGGGCACCCTTCCTGGCCGATGCGTATGACATCAGCGACCTGGCAGGCAACGCCGGAGCGGTTCTGCGCTTCAGCTACTCCACTGATCCGGGTTTCGACCGCCCGGGCTGGTTCATCGACGACGTTGTGGTTCGGGCCGATGGCCAGGTGATCTACAGCTCGGATTTCGAGGACACCGACGATCTGTATCGCTACACCACAGACGGCTGGAATCGCGTGAACGCCTCGGACGACAATCCGGCAGATCACGCCTACTACCTCGAGTTGCGCGACCAGTCGGGGTTCGACTTCGACGGCCATGGTCAGAGTGACCGGGGCGACACAGCCTGGCAGCCCGGGATCTTCATCGACTACACCGATGAAGCTCACGGCTATGGCAACAACGGCACCCCCCCGCCGCCGGCCCAGCATTACCTCGACTCGCAGCCGATTCCGGGAAGCGATTGCGTGGACGAACAAACCGGCAACTGTCAGGACGTCTCGTTTACGTCGGCTGCAGGCGATGACTTCTTCACCGACGCCATCAATGCCGAACAGCCAGAGGGCTTCATAAACAGCTTTGACGACCCCAATTCGAAGTACGGCGACGGGTTCTGGCACTTCGACTACGGCTGTCTGACGCTCGATGTGACCAGCATGTCCGGCCAGGACATTGGTCCGGTGAGCCCGGCATACGGAAATCTCACGGCCGACGCCGTGATCAGCGCCGGCGAGGGCTGCACCGCCTTCGGCTACGGAGCCGGCGACAACCTGCCACCAACCGCTGTCGCCCAAGCCCGGCCGACCGAGACCACGGTCAACTCGCCGGTCACCTTCGACGGCTCCGGGTCATACGACGATCGGCAGACGGCAGGCGAGCTGACCTATGGCTGGGACTTCGGGGACGACACCACCGCCACCGGCCAGTCGGTCGTCCATTCCTACGACGCCGAAGGCGTTTACACGGCGACGTTGACGGTGACCGACCTAGACGGCGCCAGTAGCACGGATACCGTGACCGTAACCGTTGACAACTCCAACACCGGAGACGATACGTGCCGCAATGACCTGTGTGCCGACAAAGAGAAGCCGCAGGAGTTGACCCTGACGTTCGTCGGTGGCAGTTGTGCGGATTCCGCCAACAGCCAGGGCAAGAAAGCCGATTGCTGGGATCACGAACAGGGCGGGGCATCGGGTGACGTCTTCATCCGGGCTACCAACAAGGAGGATCCGAGCTACGACAACGCCAAGGTGTGGTTCGAGGGAGATGTGGCCGACGGTGGTCAGTTCACCCTGCAGGCCGCACTGGAAGACGAAGACGACTTCGGGTCCAAGGTGTTCATTCACATCTACGACGGCGAGGGCGGCACGCTGCTCCAGACCGTCGAGATCCACACGTCGTGCTCGGTGCCACTCATCGAAGGCGAGCAGTTCGGCTCGCTCACCCTTGGCGGATCCGAAGTTGATCCGGATCAGCCGGTTTGCTCGAAAGGCGAAGGCCGTGTCCATGGTTCCGGGCACTGGGACCGGGCGACGGAAGAGAAGTACGACAAGGTCGATTTCAGCTTCGATGCCAAGCACTACAAGGGAGCGTTGAAGGGCAAACTGAAGGTCCACGACAAAGGTATGGATTTCAAGATCGATGCGAAGACGATCACCTCGTTGACCACAGGGACCGATGTCGACTGTGGCGGGGTCATCCTCGACGGTGAGAGCTCGTTTGCCTTCACCGCTCTCGGCTCCTATGAGTTCGGCGATATCGAAGGCAACGGCGCATTCTTCGCCTGTGGCATCGACAACGGAAAGAACAACGAGCTGCCGTTGGACTACTTCTATGTCGAATGCACGTCCGACTGTGTCTATTCGACCAGGGATCGTGTCGACGGCAACAATATCGATGGTGGCAATATCCACCTGCACGATCCAATCGTCGATCCGGTGAACAACGATCCGGCGGCGGCACCGCAACCCGGAGCGGGCGAATCGCCGACGGCACCCGCCGGCGGAGACAGCGGAGCGTCCGAGGCCCATGTGATCACCCTCGACCCCATCCTGCTGAGCCAGGCAGTTGCCGGGACCCCGGTGCTCCTGGTGGCTGAGGTGGAGGGCCAACAGGGCCTGCTGGAGACAACGAGCGTGACGCTGCACTGGGTAACCGCCGATGGCACGACGGGCCAAGCCGCCGCCCTAACGGACGTGCTTGGCGTGGCGACGTTTGCGGTCACGATGCCAGCCGACGATGTCGAGTATTACGCCGTCATCGGAGATCTCGAATCGAACGGAGTCCGGATCTCGGTCATCTAGTCCAGGTCTCCCCTCAGTCGAAAGAAGGCCTCCATCTCCCGGAGGCCTTCTTTCGTGTGTCCTTCCGCGGCGTTTGAGAAATCTCGATTTCCAGGTATAGGACTGCCGGTCGCGGGGCACCTATCACGTGGAGGCGCTGTTGGATTGCCTCCATCACGAGCGAAGGAGCGCCATGAGAATCAATGCACAAGGATCGGCCGAACCGGGGGTGTCGAGAGTTTCAACGGTCACCGGGCCGATCTGGATCGCGTTGATGGGTGGAGTGCGGGAGCTGGCGCTTACCGCCATCCTCCTTGGCCTGTTCATGGCATTGGTAGGAGTGCCGGCGCGTTCAGCCGAGCCTGCAACGGGTGTCGGTCTCGACGGCTATTGGCGATTCGTCATCGACGACGATCCCTCTTTCGCCGATTCGTCCTATGACGATTCCGGTTGGGTCGAGGTGTTGGCGCCGGAAGATGGGGGCCAGTACGAGCTTGACGCAGTAGACGCAATCGCCTGGTTCCGCCAGACGTTCACGCTCCCCGAAGCAACTGCCGACGAGCCGATGTGGGCGTCGATGGGAATCATTGACGATGCCGACGAGGTGTATATCAACGGGATTCTGATCGGGGCGTCGGGTGGGTTTCCACCGAATGCGCAAACCGCGTTCTTTCACCATCGCCTCTATGCAATTCCCGATGGAATACTCAACTTCGGTAGGGAGCCAAACCTCATCGCTGTCCGCGTGCGCGACTCTGGCGGCGGTGGCGGCATCGCCCGGGGCCCTCTCGGCGTTTTCACCCGCGACGAGGTGCGTCGCGAGCTCTATGGCGTGGCGCTTCTGCCCGTTGGTGGAGGAGATCACAAGGATGTGCGCGAGGTCATCGAATCACAAGCCGCGGCTCTCAAGGCAGGCGACCTCGACGCGTATACAGCAACCCTCGACCCCGGCTTCTTTCACGCCGGTCACAGTCTTGACCGCCAGGTCGCTCGTATGGACCGGGTGACCGATTTGCATCCCGGGATCGATAGAGTCGACGAGATCCTCGAAATTGGGGAAACGTCGGACGGATTGCTCGTGGCCGAGGTCCGGCGGACCTGGAGCGATGGCGGGACAGCTGTTGCGGAAGAGCCGGGTATTGCGCACGCCCCCCAGACGGGGCCAGACGTGTCGCTTCAGTTCCTGTACTTCGACGCGGAGACTTTGCTCGAGGTCGGAGACCGGTCACGCTTCTTCCGTGACTTCGTGAACTCCGATGTGAGCAACGCCCGGCGCGAGTTCGACGTGTTTTTGCCTCCGTCCTATTTCGACAACCCGACCCGACGCTACCCGACGGTCTACGTGTTGCACGGAGCAGGTGGTCGCAACCGGCAGTGGGAGGGCGTCGATCTCGACAAGCGGATTGAACGTCTGATCGGGGAGGGCTTTGTCGAGGAGATGATCGTTGTGACCCCGTCGGGCCGCACCGTCAACGAGCAAGACACCTGGTACGCAAATACGAGCGTCGAACAGTGGCGCACGATGTTCTTCGAAGATCTGATCCCACAGGTCGACGCGACATATCGTACGATCGACGATCGGACTCAGCGGGGCCTCACGGGATGGTCGATGGGCGGCCAGGGAGCATTCACGGCCGGGTGGGCCGGTCAGCACCTGTTTGGATCGATAGCGTCGTTGTCAGGGGCGCTGGACTTTCCGCCTCTCGCCGGCAGCGCCTCGGACATTGCGATCAATGCGGCCGAGACCCCGAATGTTCAGGTCACCTATCGCGATCCGCTTTTCCTCCGCAGCTACTGCTATTGGCTGTATGCGGGCGAAGAGGACGACTATGCGTTCGACGAGGCGACCCGGGTCATGATGGCCGAGCTTGCGGCCAAGTCGGTGATCGTTGAAGCAGAGATCCGGCCTGGCGGCCGGCACAACGGTCATACGGAGCTCCCGGGTCTAACGCCGGCATTCCGACTGCACAGTCTCGCATTCGATGCGCACGACGATTTGCTGGGCTGCCAGGCGACCGTGCCCCTAA
>JABDOU010000307.1 GCA_013043085.1 Acidimicrobiia bacterium | reverse complement strand
GCTCCGAACAGTCCAAGCAGGATCTGGCGGGGAATCGAATCCACGAGAGGAATCTCGATCTTGAAGGCTATGAGACCCCCACCAACGATGGCTGCCCCTACGAAAGCCACCCCTGCCACAATGAGCGTCGTTTCCACACGCACCCACTTTCTCGTCGTACCAGTCGACTATCTATTGCATTATTCAGGGTAAAAACGGGTTGTCGCTTGAAGTAGAGCAAGAAGACCCAATTGGAGCAGCGGGCGCATAGGTCGGACCGGTGCGGTTCCTATATCGTAAGCTCAACGCCTTCGGCCCTGCGAGCGGAGCGAATCGCCCCCGAACATGAGTACCAAGAATCATCCGGACGGAGTAGTCGAGCTTCGATCGCCGCAGGTGCGGTCCTGCTTGGTGCGTTGAGTGGTTTGCTGGCCAAAAAAGGCCGACCAGGCTGATGGTCTCCGGGAAATTACCCGGTTGTTCCGTCGCTCATGCTTCCGCCGGGTTGGGTGAAGTTGCTTCCCTGGCTCGAGTAGGTGGCCGGGAGGTGCAGAAATTTCGAATACGTCCTGATTGTCCATGACACCGGACCTCGGAAGAAATAGGCCTCGGGCTCTGCTATCTCGTCGATGTCCTTCTTGTATTTCTCCGCTGTGCCTTTTGAAAGATGGAACTTGAGTTCGTCGCTGCTTTCGAAGGTTTCGTGGATGATCAGCGCGTCCTCGCCTGCTACCTGATATACCTCGAATCTCAGTAGGCCTTCCTCGATCGAAAAGGCATCGGTGCCGACTCGCTGCCACCAGTATTTGAGATCTTCGAGCTGCGATTCGTCACCCGGCTTGCATGCCCATTTGGCGGTCACCATGATGGCTGACTCCGGGTCGGGGCGCCGATAGTCCTCCTTTACATATCCAAAGAGAAGCTCGCCAAACGCAGCGGGCACGTTCTTGGCCAGCACTGCTTCTCTGGCGGTCGCCGGGATGCTGGTGCCGCGGAAGAGGTGCAACTCTGGCTTGGCAACCTCGTTGAGAGGCCCCATGTGCTCGGTGGCAGTGGTAGAGAAGTAGTGGACCAGTGCGTCGGCATCTTTGAAAACATGATGAACAAGTACGGCGTCTTCGCCAACGGCATGGTTGATCTCGGTCGACAACACCCCAGGGTCGCCTTTGGCGCCGGCATGAATGTCTTCCCATTCCCTCAACATCTCTATCGACTCCGCGGATTTTCGGAATCGGCCGCCTGGCTTGGTCGGTATCCATTTACCGGTGACGCTGATCTCCGTCCCAATACTGGAAGGGTCAGCGAGGTGGGGAGGGAGGGGCTCGTGTGTCTGTCGCATATTTCTCCCGGTCAGTTGAGTGTTGGGCCGCTGCGATGGTTTGGTCCCTCGCCTCAACCTAACGTTTCGGATCCATCGCTGTCTTCGGAAACGTGAACCGTCTCGTTGAACCCTCGATTGCAGTGGAGGGCTAGGGGGAGCCGGGCGAGAAGATGTCTTCGATCTTGAGGCCGAAGGTTTCGGCGATTGAGAAGGCGAGGGGGAGTGATGGGTCGTACTTTTCTTTTTCGATTGCAAGCACGGTCTGTCGTGAAACGTTGAGGCGTTCAGCGAGGTCGATCTGGGTCCAGTCGCGCTCGGCACGTAGTTGGCGAATCCGGTTCTCCATCTCAGGCTCCCGTCTTTTGCGCCCGCGCCCAGCCGATCGACCACCCCATAGCCGCGATCAGAAAAGGAATCCACACGGCTAGCAGCGTCGGTCGCCCGGGTGGCTCGTCCAGGAATGAGAAGATCAACCCCGAGATGGCAAGCGCCGGCATCCCGACCAGGAACCCGCTCGCGGCCCCTTTGACCATCTGCCACCGTACGAGTTCGTCGCTGCGCCGGTAGAGGCCGTACAACGCGACGGCTACCCATACGACTCCGACGATGGGGACCGCAGCCATCGCCAGCTGTATTCCCCATGACCGACCCTCGGAAACGAAGAGCAGCATCGTTCCAATCGTGTACAGCACGATGGCCGGTGTAAATGCCCAGTAGTAGCGCCGCATGCTCTGCTTGACTGACGCCGTCTCTCCTCTGGTGTGCATGTGCACGTATCCCTCCCGCATGTTCGTGTAAAGCGTGCTTGTCATAATGTAAAGCGACCTTGACGTAATGTCAAGTTGGCTTTACGTGTGTTGTTCGTAGGGCCGGGACCAGGATGATTGTCAAGCGGCGGAAGGATGCCTATCCGAACTGGACGGGTCTATTCGGGTGCGTCGTCCCAGCCCGCGGGGCGGCGGCGCTTGGGCAGCTTGCTGACGACTGTCAGATAGGAATCGTCGATTGCCTCGAGGATCTCGTCGTCGGGAATAGCTCCGTCGAGCCGGAGTGTGTTCCAGCCTGATCTCCCGATGTAGGACATGACGTGGGCATCGTCGGGATACCTCTGCAGCCACTCGTCGGCCTCGTCACGATTGTTGCCGCACTTGAGCCCAACCGACTCCGGACCGAAGAAGGCAAAGATCTTCTCCTCTACCTTGGCCACGACGTTGCCTTCCCAGGGCTCGTCTTCCCATGCTCCCGGTTTGCCGAGGCAGAAGTCGAGAGCTTCATCGAAGTGCATGGACCGAGAATATCTATAGCGGCGGGCTTTTAGCTCGTTGGCCCGCGCAACATCGTTAATCAGCGAGCAGCTGTTCGGTTCGCTTTTACGAAGGCTCCCACATGCCGTCGTTGGTATGATCGGACTCTGGTCGTCAGAAACAGATCGACGCTATCTCGAGGAGGTGAGCGATGCCGGGTGGCTCCGACTACAAAGGACCGGCGGATTCGTTGGCTCGATATACCGCCATTGTCGAGGACAGCGCCGGGGAGACAGTGGTCAAGGGTGCCAAGAATCCCTACACATCCCGCAACGGCCACATGTTCAGTTTTCTCGACGCGGATGGCGCCATGGCTTTGCGACTGTCCAAAGAACTGTACGACGAATTCCTGGAGAAGTACGACAGTGGACCTGTCCACTCGTACGGGGCTGTCATGCGGGGGTATGTGTCGATCCCCGACTCGATGCTGAACGATCCCGATGAACTGGTTGATTGGTTCGACAAGAGCTACGAATGGATCGGAACCCTCGAACCCAAGGCGACCAAGAAGTAGTCGATCATCGGGCCCCGGGGGTTGCGAGTGACGGTCGTGCAGGGAGGCGACCGCAGCACGAGATCCAAGCGGATGACCGGAACGCTATTTCGCGAATACGGCGTCCGGCGGTCCATTCACAACCCGCAGTCCGAAAGCCGTCATATACACACTCTGGTGATTGGCTCTCCTGGATCAGCCAAAGGACTCTGGGCCAAGTCGGATAGTCGTAGCAGGCTGAGAGCATGAACAGGCGCACGTTCTTGATCAAATGGATTGGCGGTAGTGCTGCCGCAAGTCTGGTCGGACTCGGAATCGGGGGCTTCATCGGATTGATGGGCCTCCACGAGGGTTCAATCGGCACCATCCTCCCGTCCGGGTTGGTGTTTGGTACGGTGATAGCCGGGACCGTGGGCCTCATGCAGGGCACGATTCTGTCCGATCGCCTCGACGGCCTGACTCCGAACCAATGGGCGGCGAAAACCGGCGTGGGAGCCATGGTGGCGTGGGCTGTGATCGCATACCCGCTACGAGAGCTGACTGCGGTCGACGCCGTTTCGCTCCCCGGGACGGAGCTGGTGTTGGTTGCCGTCGGCATCGGACTGGCCGCCGGTCTTGTCGTGTCGTTCTCGCAGTGGCTCGAGTTGCGGCGGCACGTGCACAGCGCCTTTTGGTCAGTTCCCTTGCTCGGTGTGGCGTGGGGGGTCGGCGCCATCGTCTTCTTCGCCGCAAACGAAATCGTGCAAGAGGCCGGGTCGGAGTTGGCAGGGGTGGCGACGGCGGCCGGAATTCTCGTATTGGTTGCCTCGATCGTGGCCTCAATCCAAGCTGTAGGTCTAGTCCGCCTTTTGCCCGGAACGCTCAACGAGCAAAGCCCTGAATACCAGCTCGGCGACGTCACGGCCCACTAGGCCGTCGAAGCGTCGGTCACGGAAGTTGTCTGATCTCTGACTTCAAATGATCCACCCGGGAGCCACCTACCGACAGCACTTCGCGAGCCGCCCGGTCGAAGGGGGAAATCGGGGTCTTCGACCGGGCGAGGCTCGGTTTCAATAGCTCGAGCTGGCAAATCTTCGGTCCGGTGTTACCGCGTCAGATTCCGGAGCTTTCCAGTTCCACGAATACCAGGCGATCATCGCCAGGCACACGATCTCAACCGCGGCAAAGAACAAGTAGTGAAGGATCATTGATCCACCAGCAACCACGAACACCAGCGTGATTGCGCTTGCGACGAGGTTCGTGATTCGATTCGCCCGATACTTCATGAACCTGGACAAGAGAATCATGGCTATTGGAATTTCGATAATGAAAGCCATCGCCAGCATGAGACTTTCGGTTATCTCAAAGGGGGTTGCTCCCGCAACGAAATCCTGCAGGTGCTCTGGGATGTAAAGCGTCAGGACGTCAGCAAAGATCATGTTGAACATCACAACGATCCACAGCGTCGAGAGCTTGGCTCTGACATCGTCCATTGCGGCCTCACTTTCTCGAACGAGGCGTTCTCGTTCTGTCGGAAACTTCCTAAGTAGACCTCGGTGGACGACCAATAGATAGAGGCCAACTTCCATTCTTTGTTGTGAATCTGCTGTCCGGTCGACGGACCTAGAGACGTTCCGCCAGGGCCTCCTGGCTCGCTCGCTGGAGTTTTGATCCTGAGCTATTTCTTCCCTCCTGCAGACGGAGTTCCGGTCGAGAATGGGTCGAGGAGCTACCGTCGTCGTCAGGAGGACAAGATGTGGATTCTGTTTCAAGTGCCGTGCCCGACGCCGGATGGGCAGACCGCCAAGGGCCTGTACGAGAAACGGATACCGTGGATCACGGCCGAGATGCAGGCGAGCGCCGTCGCACACGGGTGTCGCTTTCACCGTGCCTGGTATGCCGAAGATGGATCGGCGTTCTACGCACTAGCGATGTGGGAGACCGAAGAGGGTGCCAGTGCCTTCTTCAGCGAATGGGACATCAGATCCGAGTCGGGAGAAATCGGCATCGTGCTGGAAGGAGACGTCGGCCTCGTGCCCGTCCCATGAGTGTCCGGCGGAGCCGTCATCTCACGATGGTCCCCCATCGGGAGCTGACGGAGTCAGCGAAGATGGGGGAAGGTACCGCTCGCCGGTAGGCGAGGGGTAGGGGGAATGAAGACAGATGACCTCGATTTTGCGTTTGATAGGGCCATCCCGCCGGGGGACCATTGACTTCTCAGTGGTGGAGCAATTCCCTCTTTTCTGCCTGCATGGCTTGAGCCTCACGAATCGTTTGCTGGTATGACTTCTGGCTGAAGTACGTGAACGCATGGACTGCCAGGCCGACGGCCCAGGGGACGGTCAACATGTATGCATAGTCGAGCCCGGTTCCGAGGGCGAAATCCTGGACCCACACAAAGGTGTTGACCAGGATGAACACCGCGGTGTGCCACAGCAGATTTCCGCGTGGCGTTTCCCTCACTGCGGTCCTTCTGCGGCCGACTATCAGCATGTACGCCATGCCGACCAGCAGCACGGCGCCGCCGATCAACAGCCCGTACATCCACGCCGACGAGACGTCGCTCACACGCCAGGCCCAGTCGCCACCGAGGCCGACAAAGTCGTCTTCGGGCCCAAACATGATGAACAACCCGAGAAGGGCTGCGACGCTCCCGAACACACCCATGAGCCACGTGAATGCTTTCCAGCCGTAGCCGCGAGTTTTTGCGGGCATTGCATCTCTCATCATCACGACCTCCTTTCTCCCACAGCTAACCGCAATCAGATCCTCGAGACCAGAGACCACAGTCACGGATTGGCCCTTTCAGTCCTCGATCACTCTCAGTGCCGGTCCGAAACAGTCGAGAAGACTGAAGATGCTTGGCTCATCGCTCGCGAAATCGGAACGGGAATCGGCAGGTCGAGCGACGTCTCGGAGCGGCGGTGAGGTCGACAACGCCGCAGTTGGGCCCTACGCTGCCGGCGTGCAGACCAACCGGGTGGATGTGCGGGAACGAGTCCGCCACATCATTTTCGATCACAACACGACGGCGTCTCGAGCCTTCGACGTCGGCCTGCTGGCGCTCATCGCTTTTAGCGTGCTGCTCGTCATGCTCGAGACGGTCGAGCAGTTGGAGGACCGCTATCTGGCCTTGTTCGTCGCACTCGAGTGGATCATCACGATCCTTTTCACCATCGAGTACGTGGCTCGTTTGCTGACCGTAGGCAAGAAGTGGCGGTATGCCCGTAGCTTCTACGGAGTCGTCGACCTGCTGTCAATTCTCCCCGTCTACCTCAGCGTGATCATTCCCGGCGCACAATCGCTCCTCGTGATTCGGTCGTTGCGCCTGCTGCGTGTTTTCCGCGTTCTCAAGATGGCACGCTTCATCAGCGAAGCGAACTTCCTCGTGTTGGCGATCAAAGCCAGTTCCCGAAAGATCGTCGTCTTCTTGATCGCCGTGCTGCTGATCAACGTCATCGTGGGATCGACCATGTATCTCATCGAAGGCCCCGAGCACGGCTACGACTCGATGTTTAGAGGCCTCTACTGGTCCATCGTCACGATGAGCACGGTCGGATTTGGCGACATCTCGCCCTCGACCGCGCTCGGCCAGGTGCTGGCCGCGATTCTGATGATTGTGGGCTACAGCGTGATCGCGGTGCCGACCGGCATCGTGTCGGCCGAGGTCGCCAGCGCCCGTCGCCCCCGGGAGCAATCCTGCCGCAACTGCGGATCAGCGGCTCATTCGGAGACGGCGCGATTCCTGT
>JABDOU010000293.1 GCA_013043085.1 Acidimicrobiia bacterium | reverse complement strand
GTTCCGAAGCCATGGTGCGTGCCGTTCGTGGTGCCGTCGGCTCCAAGGCAGATATCTTGTTCGGAACCCACGGCCAGTTCAGCGCGTCGGGCGCCACCCGGTTGGCGCGGCGCCTCGAAGCCTACGATCCGCTTTGGTTCGAAGAGCCCACTCCCGCCACCAATCACCGGGAAATGGCGAAGGTCGCCTCCCAGACCAGTATCCCGATCGCCACCGGCGAACGGCTAACGACCAAGCACGAGTTCGCAGACGTGCTCATGCTCCAGGCTGCCTCGATTTTGCAGCCAAATCTGGGCCGGGTCGGCGGCATTCTCGAAGGCAAGAAGATTGCGGCATTAGCCGAAGCCCATCATGCCCAGATTGCGCCACACCTCTATTGCGGACCGGTGGTCGGAGCCGCCAACATTCAGCTCGCTACCTGTTCGCCCAATTTTCTCATCCTGGAAGGCATCAGGGACTGGGGCGGCTTCCACGCCGAAATACTCGAGACGCCGATCCATTGGGAAGACGGTTACGTCGTTCCCTCCACACAACCGGGGCTGGGGGTCGTGCTCGACGAGGACGTTGCGCGCGCCAATCCCTATCTGGGAGAGGATCCGCATCTGAAGCCAAGTCCGGACCCGTATCCATGGGGCTAGATGACGGCGCATTCGGTCCCAATGGCCCTACGTCCGTGTAGAGAATCGGAGTGGGATATTGTTGATAGGACGACGAGAAACGGAGCCGGTATGGATGAAACGTCGATAGAGAACTTACTCAGAGAGGATCGGACGTTCCCACCATCGGCGGCTTTCACCGCCTCGGCCAACGCTCAACCTGGCATCCTCGAGAGCGCCGCCGCTGATCCACTCGGATTCTGGGCATCGGAGGCCAAAAACCGGATTAGCTGGTTCAAAGAACCGACTGTGATCCTGGACGACTCCAATCCACCTTTCTATAAGTGGTTCACTGACGGCGAGCTCAACGTGACCTACAACTGCCTGGACCGCCACCTCGAAGCGGGACATGGCGACAAAGTGGCGTTCCACTGGGAAGGTGAACCCGGTGACACCCGGACGATCACCTATCAGGATCTCGCAGACGAAGTCGGCAAGTTCGCCAATGGGCTCAAGTCGCTCGGCGTCCGCAGAGGTGACCGGGTCGCGATCTACATGGGAATGGTTCCGGAGCTCGCGATCGCCATGCTGGCGTGCGCTCGCATTGGGGCCGCTCATTCGGTCATCTTCGGAGGTTTCTCGTCCGACTCGATTGTCGATCGAGTCGAGGATGCCGATGCTCACGTGTTGGTCACCAGTGACGGCGCCTGGCGTAGAGGCACCATCGTTCCCCTCAAGGAGGCCGCCGATACGGCAATGGAGCGAACCGACCGGATTCGCTCGTGCGTCGTGCTGAAACGGACAGAGAATCCCGTGGCCATGGAGGATGGCCGGGACGTCTGGTGGAGTGACCTCGTCGCCGACCAATCAACCGATTGTCCGCCAGAGGTGATGAACGCCGAGGACCTGCTCTACATCTTGTACACGTCGGGTACGACCGGTAAACCGAAGGGCATCATGCATACCACCGGCGGCTATCTGCTCGGAGCCATGACAACCCACAGCTACGTCTTCGACATCAAGCCGGATACCGATGTGTACTGGTGCGCGGCCGACATCGGTTGGGTGACCGGCCATACCTACATCGTCTATGGCCCCCTCGCCAACCTGACCACAAGCGTTATGTACGAGGGCACTCCTGACTATCCCGAACGCGATCGGTTGTGGTCGATCATCGAGAAATACGGCGTCACCCAGTTCTATACCGCTCCCACTGCCATCAGAGCCTTCATGAAATGGGGCGCCGAGCACCCTCAGAAGCACGATCTGTCTTCACTACGCGTGCTGGGAACGGTCGGCGAACCGATCAATCCCGAGGCGTGGATCTGGTATCACGAACGCATCGGCCATGGCAATGTTCCCATCGTGGACACATGGTGGCAAACCGAGACAGGGTCGATCATGATTTCGCCGCTTCCCGGAATCACTACGACGAAACCGGGTACCGCCACCATGCCGATGCCGGGTATCCAGGCCGATGTGGTCGACGATGAGGGCAATTCGGTTCCGAAAGGCCGTGGCGGTTTTCTGGCGATCCGGGGGCCGTGGCCGTCGATGTTGCGGTCGATCTGGGGCGATGATCAGCGCTATATCGATACGTACTGGTCTCGATTTCCTGGTCTGTACTTCGCAGGCGACGGTGCCAAGCGGGA
>JABDOU010000286.1 GCA_013043085.1 Acidimicrobiia bacterium | reverse complement strand
ATATTGGTCCGATGTATTCGAACTCGAGAGGGTCGGTGAAGATCACTTCGCCCAACCCGGTCGATTATCCGGCCATCCGATTCAACTATCTGTCGACACCCGAGGATCGCCAGGAATGGATCGAGGCGATCCGGATCTCGCGAGACATCTTGAGCCAGCCGGCCATGTCGGATCTCGACGGCGGTGAATTCTCGCCGGGACCTGATGTGCAAACTGATGACGAAATCCTCGACTGGGTGAGGAAGGATGCCGAGACCGCTCTTCATCCCTCATGCACCGCGCGCATGGGCATCGATGACATGTCTGTCGTCGACCCGAAGACGATGCGGGTCCACGGCATCGACAATCTGAGCGTGGTTGACGCATCTGTCATGCCATATGTCACAAACGGCAACATTTACGCCCCGGTGATGATGGTCGCAGAAAAGGCCGCCGACCTCATTCTCGGTAATACGCCCCTTCCCGCCCAGAAGGTGGACTTTTACCGGCGTTGACCGGCCCACCTGTTACATTGGACCCATGGGTTTGAAGAGTTTCTTCCGAGAATGGGGCGATCGCCGCCGCGGTTCGAGGCAACTGTCGGGGGACCTCTACCGCGCAACCCGTGACATCGTTGGCCCTACGGGATGGATGTGGTCAAACGGTTGGGACGCCATGGAGCATGGCAAGACCGATTATCTGAAATCCTTCGATCCGCGGATACCGCCCAGCGTCCACGTCTCCGCCAGAGACATGACGCGTTCGAATATGCCGGTACCGCTGGTGGAACGATGCATTGAAGACTGGGTTCCAGATCACGACAAGGCGAAAACCCCGCCATCGGAATCCACATAGGCACGTGAGTCCAGCATTCGACATAGGCCTCCCCGGCCGTTATGGTCAATGGTTGGAGGAGGCTCATGGTTGAACTTGGCGAGGAGATCATCCGGCTGGAGCACGTCTACAAGATCTTTGGACCTCAGCCGCAGGGCCGGGCGTTCGATCTCGTAAAGGCCGGATATGGCAAGGACGTGGTCCTGCAGCGATCCGGCCATGTTGTCGGCCTCAACGACGTGGACTTCTCGATAAAGCGAGGCGAGATCTTCGTCGTCATGGGCCTCTCTGGCTCCGGCAAGTCAACCGCCATTCGCACGGTCAACAAGCTCCACGACATCACCTCCGGCCACGTTTGGGTAGATGGCACAGACGTTCAAACCCTCAATGGTCCTGCACTCCAGGCTTTTCGGCGCGAGAAGATGGGGATGGTGTTCCAGCATTTTGCTCTCTTCCCTCACCGCAACGTGATCGACAACGTCGGATACGGGTTGAAAATTCAAAAGGTCGACAAAGACACGAGAGACGCCGCCTCCTTGAAAGCTCTGTCGCTCGTGGGACTCGAACCCTATGCCTTCAATGCGACCCAGGAGCTCTCTGGAGGAATGCAGCAGCGGGTCGGGCTCGCCAGGGCGCTGGCCTCCGATCCTGACATCCTCCTCATGGACGAGGCCTTCTCGGCGCTCGATCCTCTCATCCGCCGCCAGATGCAGGACGAGATGATGGAGATCCAGAACGAGCTGCAAAAGACGATCCTCTTCATCACGCACGATCTCAACGAAGCTCTTCGCATCGGCGACCGCGTTTGCATCATGAAGGACGGGCTCGTTGTTCAAATCGGGACTCCGGAGGAGATACTCACGCAACCGGCAACCGGCTACGTCGCAGAATTCGTCCAGGACGTCGACCAGGGCAGGGTGATCGAAGTCAACGAAGTCATGGCCGAGCCCCAACCGCTGGCTCCGAACCTGTCCCTCCGTGATGCCCTCACGTCGCTGGACGGCCGCAGCGGTGCTTTCACCGTTGATGATGCGGGCAAACCGATTGGACTGCTGACTCTGGCGGACGGATTACGCGTCACGGGACTCGGATCCGACGATGTCTCAGCGGCATTGCGCACGGATTTCGACACGACCACGCCCAATGCCACACTCAATGAGGTCTATGCCGCCGCCGGCCGCGGATTGCCGATCGCAGTCGTAAACGAGGCCGGAGAACTCACAGGAGACCTGGATCCACGCCAGATCATGGAGGAGATGGGTCGGGTTGAGAGTCTGATCGATATGTATGAGCGAGAGGTGTTCATGTGATGTTCGCACAGGTGGCTACCGACAAGAGCTTGCTCGACAACACCGTCCTCGATCAATGGGAGATCCCGTTTGGTGAGTGGATGGATCAGACAGTCGACTGGATCGCAGTGAACATGTCGACCGTCCTGAGTTGGATTGAAGAGCCGTTCGAGCTTCTCATCGGTGCTCTCGTACGAGACTTCCTCGCCCAGGTTCCCTGGTTGTGGGTTGTGCTGGGAATGTTCCTGCTTGCCTCTCTCATTCGGAATATCAGAGTCGGCTTCTTCGTAGCCGGAGCCCTGACAATCTGCGGGCTGCTCGGCAACGCTTATTGGATCGAAACTGCACGCACCATCGGGTTCATCGCAGTGGCGGTGATCCTCTGTGTCATCATCGGAATACCTGTCGGCATTTTGTCCGGACGCTTCGACAGCGTCTGGCAGGTGGTTCGCCCCGTGCTCGATGCCATGCAGGTTGTGCACTCATTCGTGTACATGCTGCCCTTCATCTTCTTCTGGGGGATTGGAGAGGTGTCAGCGACGATGGTGACCATGATTTTTGCGCTACCTCCATTGATCCGCCTCACCAACCTTGGCATCAGACAGGTGCCGGGCGACGTTGTGGAGGCTTCGCGCGCCTACGGAGCATCCGAACTGAAGGTGTTGGTAGATGTTCAGCTGCCACTGGCACGTCCGGCCATCATGACGGGCATCAACCAGACGCTCCTGCTCGCCATCTCGATGCTCGGTATCGCAGCCATCATGGGAGCGGGAGGACTGGGTCGCCTGCTGTTCCGTGCGCTTTCAAACCAGGATGTCGCGTTGGCCGCATCTGCCGGACTTGCGTTCTTCCTGGTCGCGGTGGTTCTCGACCGGATGTCCCAAAAGGAAGACAGCGACGGCGGCAACCTTTTCCGCCGCATCCATCAAGCCTGGGTCCATCGCACTGATCCAGAATCGCTCCTCCCGGAAGCCGACGAGGTTTCGGCGGTGACGGTGTACAAGCAGGCCGACCAGTACGCGCCCATCGCCCGGGCGGAGCGGGCCCCCATGGCTATGACGCTGGCGGGAGCCGTGGCGGTGGCAGTGGCAGTGTTTCTTCCCTGGACGAGCGATGCGGGCAAGTTCAGTGCCTATGGACGTCGAGAAGACCAGGACCTGGAAGGCATGGTGTTCAACGGACTCGATCTCTCAGGAGGGTCGTGGTTTGGCATCATCATTCTGCTGTTCGCAATCTTTGTCGCAGCCGCGGTTGTATCGGCCTGGAGATCGCCGGGCGAGGGGCCGCGCTGGCTCACGTCTGACGGCGCAGTGATCGGTTCGATTGCCATGACCCTCGTCGCCCTTTCGCACCTTCTGGCGTCCCCGTGGAGGCTGGCGCTCGATCCGGGAACAGGGATAGGCGTCATCGTTGCTGTCGCCGGGGGTGTGCTGGCCACGGTTGGATCGATTATGTGGCTACGGGTGGCCGATCACGCGCCTCTCCATCCGTTGAGCCTCGATGTTGCCTGGGGTCGAGTGATCGGGACCGGTATCGCAGTTGTGGTCTTGGTCATCGGCATGTTCTCGGGTTGGAGTTTCGATTCACGACAGGACGTCGTGATTTCGCCCGAACTACAGACGGAAATCGATGCTCTGCAGCAGGAGGCAAGAGACAACCCGACCGACGCAGGCCCGATCGCCGCCCGTCTGTCCGCTCTCATGGCTCAGGCTCAGGCTCAGGGAGCAGTGGTCACCGATGGCATAAGTGAAGAAGGTCCGCGGCTTGGCGTTTGGACCACGTTGGCCGGCCTTCTCGGGTTGGTGGCAACGCTGTTCGCCGCGGGGGTGTTCGGGCGCGACGAGCAGAACCAGTGGCGGTGGAGTGCCATTGTTGCGGGAATCGGCGCCGGCATCGCCGCTATATCGCTCGCATGGATCATTACGCACGTACGCTCGGCCAACCCGAACTACGTATCCGGTATCGGAGCGTTTCTCACAATGATGGGCGGAACATTCTTGATCGCCTCGACAACCCATGTACTCGGAGAGTTCCGAAGGTCCAAAATTTATGACGACGATGTGGCTGCCGACGTGCTCGAGGTCACAACTGCTCAGAAGGAGCCCGCCGAAATCACGGTGTGAGCGAGTCATATCGCTGGCACGTTCACTACCCATTAGATCACAGACGAATGTAATGTGGCTGAGGCTTTCACCTGTCCGATACGGCGAGGTGTGTCGGCCAGAGGAACCCACGAAAGGGAAATACCATATGAGGAAAAACAGGCTGATCCTGTTACTGGTGGCATTGGCGCTTGTCGCAGCCGCTTGTGGCGGCAGCGAAACCAGCGACCCGGAGG
>JABDOU010000285.1 GCA_013043085.1 Acidimicrobiia bacterium | reverse complement strand
GCAGGGACATGAGGACGGCGACGCAGAAGGAGTTGCCGACTACCACCTGTTGCTCGCTGCCGGCTTTCCTCCCGGGGAACTCCTCGAGATCAACGAGGGACACGTCCGTTGTCGTTCGATGAGCGGCCAAAGCTGAGAGGCCAGGTGGTCAGATCTTCGGTACCTTGAAACCTGATTTGGCGATCACGTAATCCCGCGACTCCGCCACCTGTCGATGTACTGCATCCCAGTCGACATGCAAGAGTCGACCATGGCGCTTCATGACACGTCCCGCGATGATCACCGTGTCGACATTGCTCGTATCCATGCCGGCTACGACCGCGGTTGCCGGATCGTTGAGGGGGGTCACGTTCATCCGGTCGGTGCGCAACAAAACAAGGTCGGCTTTTTTGCCCGGCACGATTGACCCCACCTTATGTTCGAGCCCATTCGCTTTGGCACCTTCGATCGTGGCCCAACCAAGCACATCCCTGGCCGACGATCTGGCGCCATCGTTGATTTGGGTGCGCTGGAGCGCCAGCACAGACCGCATCTGGTTGAACATGTCGCTCGGGACGTTGGTCTCCACGTCGACGCTCAGGCTCGGGGCGAGACCGCGATCGAGAAACTTCTGGATTGGGGGCATCCCATGGCCCATCATCATCTCGACCGGTGAGGCCAGCGAAACCGTTCCTCCGGAATCGACGATCATCTGGATCTCGGTGTCGTTGAGCGTTGTGCAATGGATGTAGGTGGTATCCGGCCCCAGGAGGCCTGCCTCGCCGAATTGTTGTACCTTGCCATCGAGGCCATAGCTGCCAACCCCAACATGGGTACTGATCCGGGCCCCCGCCTCACGGGCGAGCTTCCAGTGATCGCGGGTCACCTCGAAATCGGTGAATTCAGGGCCGGGGGCCGCCAGCGCCAGCGTCAGCATCTGATCCTGGGTCGAGAAGTGCTCTGTCGCTGCGCGCACGAACCAGCTTGGCTGGCGTTCCTCCCACTTCCCCCACCACGGAAAGCCATATGCGAAAACGGCTCGCATTCCGGAATCCTCGAGCGCCTGAACAACGGCGTCCGTATGGGCGGGCGAGCCCTGGATATGCGACCAGTCGAGCAAGGTGGTGACGCCGGCATCGATTGCTCCGAGTGCCGAAACCAGATTGCCGACATAGGCGTCCTCGGGACGAAACGCCGGTGCCAGCTTGTGGAGCACGAACGAGATGTAGCTGGTTCGACCCTCGAGCGGAACATCGGTCCCAATGTTGCGCAGCACGCCTTCCCAAATATGGCGGTGGGTGTCGACGAATCCTGGCACAACGATCATCCCCGAGGCATCGATGACCTCGGCTCCGGCCACTTCCAGGCCGATTCCAATTTCGACGATCTCCTCACCCTCGATGAGGATATCGCCTCGCGAAAGGTCGCCAAGATTCGGGTCCAGCGTCAGGACGATTCCGTTCTTGATCAGCGTACGATCCGTCGGGGTCACCGAGAAGTCGGTACCCGACGGGTAGAACGCCGGAATCACTGCGACGTTGGCAACGCGGCTCCCGATCACCAATCGTCTCGCCCGGCGGTAGTTGCGCTTGACCAGTTCCTTCAGATCGCCAACCTGAAACAGGATGACACCGATCAGCACAAGCAAGCCGATGATCATCGACCCGTCTGTGGGTGATAGTCCGAGGAACGGAAGCACCGTGATGATCAGGGCCAGAAGAATCGAGGCCACAGTGCTGCCGACAAATGTGGCCCGTCCGCCTCCCAGGGAGGCACCACCCAACACCGCGGCCGTGATGCTGTTGAGGGCGAATGGCGTTCCGATCTGGGCATTTCCGATGGGTGATCGGGCCATCACAAAGAACGACGCGATGGCGGCGAGCACGCTCGCCAACAACAAGGCCCGCACGCGAATCCAGTTCGTTCGAACGCCGCCACGTTTAGCGGCACGCTCATCAAATCCCACTGCGCGCACTTGCAGACCGGAGCCTGACGCATGTAGCCACACATCGAGCAGGGCTGCGCCGGCAACGATCACCAGCAAGAAGATCGGGATCGGACCCACCTTCGCGGCCAAGAAGGAAACCAAACCACCGTTGATGATTCCCTGGGCACTCGGTCGCATAGTCAAGGAGATTCCGTCCAGGATGCTGAACGTGGCCAGGGTGGCGATCAACGAAGGGATTTTCACTCCCCTGATCAGTCCGGCATTGACCAAACCGAGACCGACTCCAGCCCCAACGATGGCCAGAACTCCTACCAGGATCGCCGCCCCAGACGCCTCGGCACCTATCAGGAAGGAGCCCACCACGACGCCGAAGCTGATCATGGCTCCCACAGACAGGTCGAGGTAGCCGACGAGAATCGCATTCGTTTGGGCGATCGCGGCTATCGCCAGTGGCATGGCCAGCAGCAGGATATTGAAGACGTTTCGTTCATTGAGAAAGCCATCGAATCGTGTATTCGTGTACCAGAGGAGCGCCAGGATCAAGATGATCTGGAGCGCAACGGGCATCCACAAACGCAGCTTGATGATTTTGCGCCACTTGTTCTTGTCACGGGCGTTGCGGAACCCCTTCCGAATGAGCTGACGTACCTGATCCACTCTGGTGCTCGAGATCTCGGTCGTCACTGCCCGTCTCCTGCCGTCGCCGCTTTGGGCATTGCCACGCCGAGCGGCGACCTTGCTGCTTTCGACATGCCGGGACCGCGTACGATGGCTTCGACGATGCGAACCTCGTCCAGCTCGTCTCCGGGGATCTCTTCAACGATCGTGCCGCGGGACATGACCAGAACCCGGTCGCAAAAGCCGGCCAACTCGATGGGGTCACTCGATTTCACCAGCAGCCCCGCGCCAGAGTCGCTCCGCGCACGCAGCGCCTTGTAGATATCGAAACGGGAGCCGACATCGACGCCCTGGGTCGGCTCATACGCCAGAATCACCGATGGCTCGCGGAGGAACGATCTCGCAACCGAGACTTTCTGCTGGTTCCCCCCGGACAGGAACTCGACTGGCTGGTCGAGAGACGGAGTTCGAATCTCGAGTTGCTCGACAAGCCGGGTCACCGCCGATCGCTCTGCGCGCCGACGCAGGAAAGCAAGGCGCGAGAATCGTCGCAACGACTGGATGGTTGCGTTCACACGCACTCCCAGGACTCCCATCAGTGCTTCTTGTTTCCTGTTACCCGGGAGAAGCATCACGCCTGCACCGACCGCTTCGTGGGTCGAGATCAGCGTCAGCTCCTTGCCGGCGCAATCAACCCGGCCCGCCCGCGGGGCCTCTCTCCCGGCAAGGCAATCGAACAACTGTGGTTGTCCATTGCCCTCTGCGCCTGCGATGCCAACGACTTCACCGCTGAGAATCGTGAAGCTGACCGGACCAAACGCCTGTCCCTGTAGACCGTCGACAACCAGAACCGACTTCTGCTCATCGGGGGCAATTGCGGGCGGCGGAAATGCCGCGTCAAACGGACGACCGACGATGTGCTCGACCAACTCGGGCTCCGATGTCGCTTTGGCGTCAAACGTGCCCTGGTACTCACCGTCGCGCAGCACGGTCACCCGATCCGCAACCTCGAGTACCTCGGGTAAACGATGGCTTACGTAGACAACGCCGACACCTCGATCACGGCATGCCAAAGCAGTCCTGTGAAGCGCTTCGACCTCATCTGGACCGAGCGCCGTGGTTGGCTCGTCGAGAAGCAGGACTTTCGGATCGGTTACAAGGGCTTTGGCGACCTCGAACAACTGACGCTCGGCCATAGTGAGATAGCCCGCGGGGGCGTCTGGAAAGAGTTCCAGGTCAAGGTCGAAACCGGCCAGAACACTCCGCGCCCACCTCTTCCTGCGCCAATACGGTGGACGCTCGTCAGGAGGAGCGGCGTAGTACAGGTTGTTCTTGACGGGTTCGGCGTTGATCGAAGAACCGTCCTGATAGGCCATGGCGAGACCGAGACTGCGAGCCTGACCGGGAGAGTCACGAGTCAGACGCTTTCCCCCGATTCGGACGATGCCCGTGTCGGGGTCAACAAAACCAGACGCGACTCCGAGGAGAGTCGACTTGCCTGAGCCATTCTCTCCGACAAGGGCGTGAATCTCGCCTGCGCGGCAGTCGAAGCTGACGTTCGTCAACGCTCTGACCGCGCCGAACTGGCGTGATATTGCCTCCATCTCGAGAACCAGCTCATGGTCCATCGAATCTCCTCGGGTCGTCTGCGTCTTGCTAGCCGCCGAACATGCGCTGCAGCACCGAGTCAGGCGCGAGCGACGTGCCCGAGACGACCTCGTTGACCCGATCCGGATTGCAGTCGTCCGCTGTCACCTGGCGCATCACATGGGGAACCACAATCTGGCCGGGAACCTCGGCACCCTGCAGCTTCAACATCGCTGCGGTGACTGCAGTGCGCGACTGAAAGTTGCCGCCCGCTGAATACCAGATGTTGTACGTCGGCTCGTTTCGGTCCACCCAGTCGCAGAACAGTGTCTGTTCGTCAGTCCGCAATGCGACCGTCAGATTCTCAACGGGGATATTCAGCTCGTCATAGGCCTGCAGAGCCGTGTACAACCCGTCGGAGTACTCGTAGACCCATCCGCCGATGTCGGGGTTGGTCGTGAGCAAAGCTCGAACCGCATCGAGTGCGAACGTGTTGACCCAGAACGTGTCGCCGGTCGTGGTGTTGGCGTCAGGAGGCGGGTTCACCAACTCGACGCCGCTAGCCAAATCCGACACGGTGCACTGCTGCCAACCGAGGGTCAAAGCGTTGCCAGGCGTGCCGCCCAGCATGCCGACCGATCCGCTACCGACCCCATCGTTGAGAACTTGAGCGAAGCTTTGCCCAAGAGCACAGAGATCTTCGCCAACCACAGCTGTGTAGTCGACTCCGGGTGTCAGGGCGCCCTCCGTGCCGGGAAGACCCACGTAGCCGGCCGAGAATGACACGTAGGGAATTCCGGCAGCCTCGGCCTCCGCGATAACTCCTGACAACGCCGCACCAAAGTCCGGATATCCCGCGATGAAGCTGGCGCCGCGCTGGATCAGGAAGCTGATGCCGTTCACGTGGACGGCCGGATCTTGATCAAAGTTGGCAGCAGTCGAAACAATGGTGCCGATCTCCGGATACGTAAGGGCCTGGAGAATCGCCTCCATATGACTCACGCCACGCCAGACGTTCACAGAATCTCCACCTCCGTCGGCCCACCCCATGATGAGATCTCCGCCGGTGCCGGTGTCACACTCCTGATTACTCCAACATTCCATTGCCTTGTCGATCGTTGCCTGGTCGAGGTCCTGGTTGGCGCGGGCGATCGAAGCCAGGACGATATTCCAACTTGCTTCGTCGGAGGGCGTCACGGGCCCTAATGCCTTCGCTACCAGATCTGGATCTGCTGCGGACGGATCCTCGCCGTATTCGGCTAGAGGTCCGGCAGGTGTCTCGGGTTCGGGTGCAACGGTGTCCGTCGACCCGGCAGCCGCTGTCGTCGGT
>JABDOU010000396.1 GCA_013043085.1 Acidimicrobiia bacterium | reverse complement strand
AGTCCGGAGAGAGCCCGGTGAAGGTTCCAAAACCCGTCGTGGTCCTCCAGAGCTCTGCGCCGTTGTTTGGATCAAGTCGAACAACGTCACCATCAACGGTCATGACCAGGAGAAGGTCGCGACCGATATCGGCGACCATGAGGTCCGAAGGCGGGAACCTGATACCTCTATCTCCGACCCGGGTAACCCATCGCCGTTGACCCGTGATGAGATCGAACGCATGCACGCTCGAAGCCGGGGCCGTCTCGGCCACATCGAGAAGGATGGCGGTTTCCGGCGTGATCACGGTGGGCGTGTGCTGCCAGCCAGTTCCTTCGAACCCGCGCGCCGACCACTTCACTTCGCCGTCGTTGGGGTTGAAGGCCACAAGCTCTGGAGCACGCTGGTCCCGGGTTTCGTCGTAGCTGACGGCAACCAGCCAAAGGTCGTCGCTCGCTGAACTGACGTTGACGACGAACCCATCACCTAGATCGATTGTCCACAGATGTTGACCGTCAGATGAGTCGATACCGAGGACTCGACCGCGCTGGGGGGAAACGATCAGCACGCTATCGGAGACATCGAATCCGGTGAGGCCGTGCAACAGACTCGCGTCACCGATCTTTGTCGTCCAAAGAGGTACGAGGGTGTCGCGATCGAGAGCCATGACCTGTCCGCCCTGGTATCCGTTGCTCACGAGAATGGCTCCTTCGACATCGATTGGGCCGAACTCGTCAAAACAGCATTGCTCGACAAGCAGCTCGGCACCGATCAGTGATTCCGTGAACTTCGACCCGTAGGCGACAGGGATGATGTGGAGCAGATCAGTTTCATCCCTCGTGAATGGCTGATCGGACTCGAGTGTGATCTGCGTGAACTGGTCCGGTCGACACAGCGTCACCCGGTTCGGATCGCGATCGATGACTACGGACCCCTGCGGGTTGATATAGCCGGCCTCACCGGGGCAGAAGTCGAAACGAAGGAGGCCTCGAACGTTGAGCCCCTCAACGAGCGCATCAACCCCGGGAGGGACCGGTTGCGCCAGGGTCAGGCCGTCACCGCGTGAGTCCGGCAACTGCAGCATGAACCGCGACCCGTCCGTCAGCGTGAGATCAGCGATGACGAAGCCGTCTGCGGTGGGTGTAGTCAAAACCTTTTCGCGCTCTAACACGGCAGGCATCGTTGTCGTCACCAGGGTGGTCGTCGTGGTAGCGCGTGACAGGGTGCTTGTGGTTGAGGGAGCGAGAATGGTTTCTCCGCCACTGAACCACAGTGCAGCAGCGACCAGGACGCCCCCGGCCACCAAGAGCGAGACGAAGCCGGCGAACCGGTTTCGTTGAGAGGGTGGATCAGGAGGATCGTCGGATCTGATGGGAGATAGCTCTTCGAGCATCAGCGCCCCTCGACGGATCGCCTCAGACGAGAAAGGTTTCTTTTCCAAACCAGCGTGAGAACCGGCTTTGCGAACCCGGCCCCTATGGGCCCACCCAGATACCAGGGAAAGAGAATTTCCTCCTCCCAGGTAAACAGGGTGGCGCTGTCGCCCATCGGGGCGAGGTGAAATGCGCCGTGACCGGTGAAGAGGCCGGTGTGGTCGACCCGAATGAGCCGAGGAGGCTCCCACTCGACAACCTTGATCACATCCGTGGTCGAAAAAGGGCCAATCCTGGTGAGGACATGCATGGTGACGCCCGGACCGCTACGCAGCTCTCCTTCGAAATCGATCCTCTCGGCGTCCGCCATCCAGTTGACATGATCCTCGAGATCGGACAGCTTCTCCCACGCCTCGCCGATCGAAACCTGTAGCGGGACAGATACGCTGACTTGCATTCGCTCATTATCGTCTGCGAGTGATCGATCCGGACTTAAAACGTTCCCTGGGCCAGATGACCTACAACGCCAACGTGGTCGCATGCCGGCAAGGTGCCCTCGTGCGAGCGTACACGTCGACGTGGACCTATCAGGTGGCCTTCGAGGAACCGATCATCGCGATTTCGATTTCTCCCAAGCACGACACCTACCCGCTGATCGACGCTGCCGGCTGGTTCACGATCTCGCTACTTGCAGGTGACCAGATCGAACCGGCTCAGTATTTCTCATACCCCGGCCATCGTTTCAAGTATGTGGGTGACTATCTGGACGATGCCGATGGCGTGCCGTTCGTTCGTGATTGTGTGGCCTGGTTGTACTGCGAGACGTTCGATCGAAAGCAGATCGCCGACCACGAGCTCATGTTCGCAACCGTGACCCGCGTGGGGGAGGGTCGCCTCAAAGAACCTGCGCTTACCTATTCATCTCGAAAGGGTTGGAGAATCGCCGACACTCCCGCCCGCAAACCTGGTGAGTCGGTGCGTGACAAACTGCTGAGAATGGTTGAGGAGACAGACAGCTAGCCGGAAGATTTGTCGTCGGAACCCATTGTTGATTGCCAGGCTTCCAGGAAGCTCGACAGAGCTTTGTTGACGTACTTCTCGGTGTTCTCGAACACTCCAACCGCTCTCTCCGAATACAGAGAGCTTGCATCGGCGATATCTGCCAGATACGACTGTGGTGGCTCTTCGCCCCGGCGAGCGTAGGCACCAGCCAGGATCGAGTCGTAGACGCCCTCATCAACCCAGTTGCGAAGTTCGGCGACGCGGACCACGGCGAACGGGTGCGTCTGGCCGAGAGTTGCCATCACCTTGAAATATGAATCGAGTCCGCTGCTGTCGCGATACTCGTCGGACTGTTCGACGAAAGCAGCGAGGTTGACGTCGTCGCGGCCGCGCATCCCACCGGCCATATTGGCAAGAAGACCGAGCGACGCATCTAGATCTTGCACCGCGAGGAGTCCGGCGCGATCGCAGGAGACTTCAGCCTTCCGTGACCATTCGAGCAGAGCGAGCAGGATGGGAAGCATGGCCGATCCAACAAGAGGTGAGCGCGACGCGACCAGCTGAAGCAGGATGTAGAGCATGGTCCGATACAGCGCGTGGTCGCTCATGATGTGACCCACTTCGTGGCCGAGCACGGCTTTGACCTCCGTGGGGGAGCTGATCTCTATGAGCGAGGAATTGAGAATGATGAAGGGGTCGTCCATCCCGTAGGCGCCGGCATTCACGACGGGGGTCTGGGAGATATACAACTGGGGCACGTCCGTATCGAGCGTTGAGCACACTTCTGTCAGCAACTCGTGGATGTCCCGGTACTGATTTGGTCCGACCTTGATGGCGCTCGCCTTGAACAGCATGCGAAAATTGCGTTCCGCGAACATCCCGACAACCTTGCGAAGAAGCGAGTCGAAGCCGGGGATCTTGCGGAGGGCGTTGAGGGCGGCGCGGTCGGTGGGGTGCTCCCAGGCAACCGGAGAGATTTCGGGCAGCATGACGGTCATGACGAACAGGCTATAGGCTTCTGCCAGATTCCATGCTGTACCTCGATAACGCCGCGACCACACCCATGCGCCCTGAAGCCGTAGAGGCGTTGCAGTCGTTCGCTGACTTTGGCAACCCGAACGGAATGCACGCCATATCAAGAGCAGCCAAGAATGCCATGGAGGAAGCCCGCGAGCAGGCAGCCGCTCTGATTGGCGCGGCGCGCCCCACCGAGATCGTGTTCACCGGCGGGGGCACCGAAGCAGACAATCTTGCCGTGACCGGCGCCTATCTCGCCAGGCCCGGCGGGGTGGTCGTGGGCGCCACAGAGCACAAGGCAGTGCTCGAGTCGGCGAAGATCTGCGAACGGTTGGGCTCCGATGTCATCGTCACAGATCACATTGCTGAGGCGGTAGGGCCCGACACAACCCTCGTGAGCATGATGCTCGTCAACAACGAGACCGGAGCCGTGCTGCCAGTCGACCAAGTTGTAGAGGCCGTCAAGAGCATCAATCCCGAAACGCTGGTTCATACAGATGCCGTGCAGGGGATGCTCTCCGAAGACATAGACGTGGCGGTGCTAGGCGTAGACATGCTTTCGCTGGCGGCGCACAAATTCGGCGGACCCAAGGGAGTAGGACTCCTCTATGTGAGGGATGGAACTGATCTCGAGCCCGTCATACGCGGCGGTGGTCAGGAGATGGGACGTCGATCCGGTACGCAAAACCCGATGGGCATCGTATCCATGGTCGCAGCCATGGCTGCGACCGTCGCCGATCGAGCCGCGTTTCGAGAGCGGGTTGGCGCGATCAGAGATACGTTCGAATTCGAGCTTGCGAGCCGGATCCCTGACCTCGAGCCAACGACGCCTGACAGCCGAACTCCCCAGCACGCCCACCTCCGGCTACCAAACACAATCTCGGAGACAACCTTGATTCTCATGGATCAGGCCGGCCTCTGTGCCGCCGCCGGTTCCGCATGTCAGAGTGGTGCGATCGAGGTGTCGCATGTGCTCAAGGCCATGGGTTGGGAGAAGCGAGCCGCAGGCGAAGCGGTTCGGTTTAGCTTTGGCTGGCAGTCTGAGATGGAAGACGCAACCCGGGCTGCCAAGATCGTTGCAGACGTTTGGGAGCGGGCCCAGCTATGAAGAACGGTATGAGAGCATTGGTCGCCATGTCCGGAGGGGTGGATAGCTCCGTGGCCGCTGCCCTGATGCTCGATCTCGGCTACGAGGTCATTGGTGTGACCCTCAAGCAATGGGAGAACCCCGACGGGTCGCTCCCTACCGCCGGGTGTTGTACGGTCGGCGATGCCGAGGATGCACGACGCGTCTCAGCTCAGTTGGGCATCGATTATTACGTGCTCGATTATGTCGACGAGTTTCGTGAGGCGGTTGTTGAGCCTTGGGCGCAGGCATACCTCGAAGGGTCGACACCCAACCCGTGCGTTGAATGTAACCGCAACGTGCGCTTCGATGCCCTGTTGGACAGGGCCGCGGATCTCGGCTGCGACGTGCTGGCAACGGGCCATCATGCGCGCATCAGCCAAGATCAGGCGGGCTTCCATCTCCTGCGGGGTAAAGACCTCACGAAAGACCAGTCTTACGTTCTGCACATGCTCGGGCAGGACCAACTGTCGAGGATCAAACTCCCGATCGGCGAGATGACAAAGGCAGATGTATGGGCGGAAGCGGCGGCGATGGGGTTACGGACCGCAGGCAAGGCTGAAAGTATGGAGATTTGTTTCGTTGGCAAAGGGAACTATCGCGACTTTTTGGCAGAGCATTTTCCAGAGACCCGCCGTCCTGGTGTGATCGTCAATACAGGGGGTGAGGTTCTTGGTGAACATGAGGGAACCGCCGGTTTCACGATTGGTCAGCGTCGAGGACATGGCGTTGCTCTTGGCGAACGGACATATGTGGTCGATATTCAGCCCGGGACGTCGACCGTCGTATTGGGGCGCAAAGAGGACTTGCTGGCATCCGGATGCGATCTCAAACAAGTGTCTTTCATAGCGGGCTCATACCCGCAAAGCCCCCATGTTGACGTCAAGATTCGGTACCGGAGCGAGCCGGTACCCGCGACCATCTCCGGAAGTGCCGATACGTGGCGGGTGGAGTTCCACGAGCCCCAATCGGCCGTGGCGCCTGGCCAAATAGCTGTCTTTTACGATGGAGAAGAGGTTCTCGGTGGAGGGGTCATCCACCGGGCCGTGCCACCTGAGTCCTGACAGCCAGGGTCTGGATGGATCTGTGGGGCGAGAACAACCCGCCCCACAGACACGCCCCCACGGTCACACCCCCCGGATGAACCAGGCTCTGGTCACGTCGTCATACGCGGCAGACCCGCGTCCTAGCTGGTCGACTCTTCAACGGTGAATGTCTTGACCATGCCTTTCTCGAGGTGGATATGACCAGGATCGGTTGTGTCGTCAAAGAAGCACATGAATGCGTACTCGCCAGGGAGGAGCGGCTGCTTGAGGAGCAATCGGGCATCCTGACCAGGCAGCGCCGATGCCGCGGCGATGAACTCAACTCCCTCAGGGCCTTCTGGTCCCTCACTTGATAACACGAGGTCAACCAGCTCAGCAGCGTTGTGAGCCTCATCGAGTCGAAACAGAACTGCCTCGTGTTCCTGCTCACCATTGTTCCGGAGATCAAAGGCCTGGGGAGCTTCCGTGATGTCATCGAATGCGAATGCAAAATCGATCAGTTCGACGTCGACGGGTGTCACGCCATCCGGCAGGGGAAACGAGTATGTGTCGCTCTCCACTCCTGCATCGAGGCGCCAGAGCTCGTCCTGTTTGAGCAAATGGAGCGTGTATCCATTGACCCATGTGTCGCCGATTTCCATGACAACCTCGGCCGTGGCTTTGTCTCCGTCGACAACCGTATCGCCCCATTCAGTGATCTTGACCGGAAGGCCTCCGAATTCGGCGGGATCCATTTTCAAGAAATCAGCCCGGGCTACGTCCTGATCGTCCAGCAGGCCTGCGTCGGTGAAGCCGGCGGCATATGCCGGGATGTCTCCGATCGAGAATGCCTGTGCGACGGATTCGACGACGCCGTGGATCTGTTCGGTTTCGACCGTCGGTGCCTCGGACGTACAGCCCGCCATCGCGACGCTAACCAACAGTCCGATTCCGATTGAGAGGATTGTTCGACCTCTCATGATGCTCCTTTCACAGCGATAGTTCGCGTTAGCTCAACGGGCGAATTCTGGTGGGCGGCAATGGCGCCAACCCTGCCACTCCTCGGCAGAACACCGCTGTCCATATGGCGGGATCCTGCCAACGAGCCACGGCCTTGCCCGGTGTAGCATTACCTGACCATGAGCGACCGACGGCCGGCGTTTGCTGTTATCGACCGCGCTGCTTCATACAGGAGGGGCCTTGATACGGCTTTCCGTGCAGCAGGCCACCGGGTGTCATTTCCAGATGATCCGGTCGCGTGGGCGCGAGCGACTGCCGAATCACGTGTGGCAGTTGTGCTTGTGACCCTGCGGGTCGACAATGATTGCCGGATGGTTTCGTCGGTCGTGGACGCCGGAGGTCATGTGCTCGGCCTACTCCCTGATCCATCGATGGAGGCGTTCCAACACGTTCTTGCGCACGGTGCGACAAGCGCCGTTGACTGGAACGCAGACCCGGAGCAGATTGTCGATGTGGCAATCGCAGCCGCCCAGGAGATGTCTCTCATTCCTGCCGCCGTTGTTCGCTCAATTTCTGCAGGGGGCCCGGTTCCTCACACGCCGACGATCACAGCGGAAGAGGCCCAATGGCTCCTGTCATTGGCCGCTGGAACCACTGTTGCTGCCCTGGCGTTCGAGGTCGGATATTCGGAACGTGCGATGTTTCGCAAACTGCACGACCTGTATGTCAACCTGGGTGTGCGAAACCGATCGGAAGCGTTGATTGCGGCAGAACGATCCGGAATTCTCAGGACGAATCTGCAGCCAGAGCCGCCGCGACCGCGGAGCGCCTGAGCACATCGAGATCGTTGCCATCAGCTCCTAAGCTCGGTCTATGCCCAGGCAGACACCGTTCTTCAGTCGGTTGGAACCGTACAACAAGCCGAAGATCTGGGATCACTGGGCAGGCTATCTCAGCGCTCCCCGGTATCAGTACTCGGCGATTACCGAGTATTACGCAATTCGGGACGGCGTTGGTGTGTTCGATACGTCCCCCCTGTTCAAATACCGGATCTCGGGATCGGGTGCAGGCGGATTTCTCGACCACGTGATGGTTCGTCCGATGAGCGACCTGGCGGTCGGCAAGGGTCGCTACTCGTGCTGGTGCAATCCGGAAGGTTTCGTGATGGAGGACGGGGTGGTTTTGCGTGCCGGGGAAGACGAGTTTCTCCTGGCCACCGTGCAACCCAACCTGAGGTATCTGCGAGGACTCGCGTCGAGCAACGACGTAGACGTTGACGACATCTCGGAGGCGTACGGCGTTCTGGCGCTCCAGGGACCGCATTCCCATACCGTTCTGCGCCGTCTCACCTCCGATGTAGACGGGCTTGGCTACTTCGGCGTGGCGCGCACCCTTCTCCGCAACATTCCCGTGATGCTCTCCCGAACGGGCTTCACCGGCGACCTCGGCTACGAAATATGGGTCGAGGCAGAGTCGGCGGTGGCCCTGTTCGACCTCCTTTTCGAGGAAGGGGGCGGCTACAACATCAAACCCGTCGGAGAAACGGCACTCTCCATGGCCCGGATCGAGGCGGGACTGCTGTTGATCGACGTCGACTTTCAATCGGCGCGATTCGCCTGGGTTGATGCACAGCGCGAGACGCCCGCGGAGCTGGGCTGGGGGTGGATGGTCGACGTCGACCGCGAATTCATCGGACGCTCGGCAATTGCCACCGAATATGAAACCGGAAGCACGCGCTGGTCGACCGTTGGTCTGACGATCGACTGGCACGAATACGAGCGGCTGTATCGAGGTTTGGGGTTGGTGGCTCCCAAAGAGGGTGTGCTCGCCCAAGAGACGATGACGGTATATCGGTCAGACGGGACCTACGCCGGATACGCCACGAGTTTCGTGTATTCGTCGCTCCTCAAACGGCACATCGCGATCGCCAAACTTCCTCTCGACCTCGCGAAGCCGGGATCAGCTGTGCAGCTAGAGCTGGTGCCGATCCATCGGCCCGAAAACGTGCAGGCGACCGTTGTCGACCTCCCGTTTTATGCCCCTGCCCGCAAGACGGCCATGATCGGCACGACTCGGAGCGAGCGAACATGACCGGCCGGTACGACGTGATCGTTGTCGGTGGCGGACACAACGGTCTCGTCAACGCTTGCTATCTGGCAAAGGCCGGGTTGCGCACGTTGGTCCTCGAAAAGCGGTCCGTGGTCGGTGGTGCCGCCATCACCGAAGAACTCGTACCGGGCTTCAAGTTCACGACATTCTCGTACGCCCTGAGCCTGATCCGTCCCGACATCGTTCAGGACCTCGATCTCGCCAATCACGGGATGAAAGTCCTTCCGCTCCCGCACACGTTCCAGGTCGGGCGCAACGGGGAGTATCTGGTTCTCGGTGCTGACATGTATGAGAATTTTCACGAGATTGCCCGGCACTCGATCGAAGACGCGGAGGCGTATTTGGACTTCAACCACATGACGGAGCGCCTCTGTCATGCCATGAAGCCTCTGATGGACATGATTCCGCCGAACAACACGAGTGATCATCCGGACGATCTGGCAGATATGGCCCGGTTGGACGAGTATCTCTCCGGTTTGGACGAGGATCTCAAGGAGCTTCTCGACGTGATCTGGAGAGGCAGCGTCAGTGAGATCCTTGACCGTTATTTCGAGAACGAGTTGCTCAAATCTCTGCTTGCGTCGAGTTCGATCATCGGCAGCAAAGTAGGCCCCCGTTCGCCGGGGTCTGCCCTCGTGTGGCTCTATCA
>JABDOU010000395.1 GCA_013043085.1 Acidimicrobiia bacterium | reverse complement strand
ACCCAGACCCCAAGCCTGTCTTTCCGAAAGACGTCCAGCCCAGCCAAGAGGGACGAGGAGCGCAACCGGCGCTAACGCAGCGAGGACTGCGACCGCTGTCCAAACCAACGGCCGGTCCCCGTTCGCGAAAACATCGGTGTCGAAGGCTCCTGCGACCACGGGCGCCACGATGAGTGGAACCACAGAAACGGCGCTTCTACCTATTCGGGCCACTGAGCGTTCCTCGAACGACTCGCTTCGCTCTGATCAAAGAAATCATGGCTGCCATCGGTGAGCCTTTCCAACTGGGAATGTACCCGCACTTACAAAACTGACCCGACAATCAACCTCACGATCCCCGTCTCTGACCCTAAGACCGCACTAGATCACCCTGATCTCGCGTGATAACGCCCGGAAATCAAAGTGCGCGAGTACGGCACTGATGCGCTCGCCTCCGGCTGGTATTCCACCGGAGACTCTCTGCGGTGATTGCTCAGTACATGACCCCGATCCAAGACGGATAATGAACATATGGCACCTGACGCCAAGCCTCGAGTCTTCCTCTTCTCCGTCCTTCTAGTTGCGTTGTCGGCATGTAGTGGAGGCGCTAGCGAACCTACGGTGTCGGACCCCTCTCCGCCGACGTCGGGCGATTCGGTTGTTGGTGAGGTACCAGTCACCTCGACACAAGAGACGGCGATGATCATCACCGTTTTCGAGGATATGTGTGGATCTCCATGCCAGGAGCAGGACGGGGCCGCGTACGTATTCGATCCGACCGGTCGACTCTTCGACGAGGTGCGCCTTGCATTGGCCGAATCGACCCGGCCTGTGGTCTTCGTTGAGTCACGAGAGGACCTAGCGCAGGTGTACAACGAGCTACCGGAGGACGAAGCCGTCGTCAGCTTCTCTGAACTGCGGAGATTCGGCGATGACGTGGTCGGCATCGACACGTCGGTAGCCACGAGTCCAGAATCGGGTGTCAGCCGCTCATGGTTGTTTCGCTGGACCGGATCGACCTGGGAGCTTGCCGACCCGGTCGATGTCGGCGTCACAGTTACCACCTCTGTGTCGTGACGGGGGGTGCCCACTGGGCCTGAGCGATGCAGCCAGTAGCCACCTACGGATTGGCACGTCGAGGGCGTGCTGATTGAGGTGTCTATCGAGTAGGCGAAGATGGGCGACTGTGTCGGCTCCCTCCAGTGGGCTATGGACCAAGCCATCGGGGAAACCCTCACAGAGAACTGAGCGAGATCGGCCAACACACCACATCCCCAAGAGCTCACCCAGATCGCCCTGATCCCGCGCAATAACGATCACATCACCGATCGGCACTTCCGGGAGCGCTCCGGATCGTTGGAGTTCCCCCCTCGGGCCGGACACGTTGCTCATGCGGCCATCCATTTCCGGCCCCGACGGGACCACCACCCACAGTCCACCACCAGCCACCCACCGTCGAGAAAACGGGTCCCCGATTACCCGCATATCCTCACTGATGCGTGCGCTCTTCGTCTACCCACGGTTGTCGTGTATCACGGATCGTGATACGCTAGCGGCATGGCTCAAGCGATTTCAGTTCGACTCGACCAAGAAGCACTCCGAGCGCTCACTGAACTCGAGGCCACCGGGATGTCTCGCTCGGAGGCCATCCGTGCGGCACTCGTAGAGGCTGCATCCCGGCTCCACGACAAACAGGCACTCGCCGCCGAGGTCGCAGCCCTCGAAGCCGACGAAGACGACCGGGCTGAGATGATGGCCGTGGCCGAACTCATGGAGAGTCTCCGTGCGCCGGGGTGACATCTTCGCCCTGCGGCTCCCCAAAGGCCTGGGGCACGAACAACGAGGGCGCCGCTTCGGCATCGTCGTACAATCCGACGCCTTCCTCCCACGGTCGGTCGTACTGGTGGCACCCACCTCGACGAGCGCCAAGCCGGCCTCCTTCCGACCCGAGATCGATATTGACGGCACCCTCACTCGCGTGCTTGTCGAGCAGGTCGGTGCCGTCGACCTCCAGCGGTTCGGCGATCTCGCCGGCCATCTCACACCCGAAGAACAGTGGGGAGTCGACGCCGCCTTGCTCACCGTCCTCGGTCTGAGCTGATCCGCCCCGATCAACAGATACCGAGCGAGAACGCCCGCATCTTCGATCTACGCCGAACGGCATCGAATCACTTCCGAGTGCGGGTACGAGTTGCTTGTCCTAGCAGTCCATAGACGATACGCTATTGGCATGAGAAGCATGGACGAACAGGTTGCGGGGTCGCTGCTGCAGTCTGCCCGGCTGCGGCTTGGGCTCTCGCAGACGGCGTTCGCCGCCCTGCTCGGGATCGCTCAGCCGACCTTGTCTGCCTATGAGTCGGGTCGTCGGCAACCGACGCTGCCCACCCTCTTGAGGATGCTCGCCAGTGCCGGGCTCGAGCTGCGGTTCGAGCTGACAGAACTGGATGACCACGACGCCGTGCTGGCCGAGTGGGAACGAACCCTCGATGAATCAACCCGCCAGCGGCTGCGTTCCCAGGGTTACCGGCTGGCCAGCGATGTCGCCTGAGCTCAGCCGAAGGTGATCCGGACGGGGTCGCCTTTGACGCCCATCCAGACACACTGCGGAACGTGGAGATGATGACGTTGATCACCGAGCACGGCCCCCTCGATCTGTGCTTCGCTCCGGCCGGATTCCCCGAGGGGTATTCCACGCTCAGCGAAGATGCGTCCGTCATTGAGGTGAGTGCCACTGCATTGCCGGTGGCGTCGCTCGAGGATGTCGTGACGTCGAAACGGGCTGCAGGTCGACCCAAGGACATCGTGGCTCTCCCACCATTGGAAGCTCGCCCGCGGCGCACTTAGCCGGCTACGCAGGCGATCCGCTAGCCGTCATCCGGGTTGTAGCGGTTACTGATCAGCCAGTCGAAGATCTCATGTCGAAGGAATGAGAGCTTGCGGCCACCGGGGCGACGGTGGGCAGGGATGATCCCTTCTCGCACCCACAGTCGGACGATCTGCTCGTTGGTGCTCAACAGGTCTGCCAGCTGTTTGGTGTCCATGACCGCCGGCACCTCCGGATACCAGCGGTCGTAGTCGATCTCGCCGGTCATCTTGCGTCCCCGCTCGTCTCGTCCGGACGATCCTCGTTCTCGTCGTCGACGTCGACATCGGTAACCCGGGTCATCGTGGCGATCACCTCATCGCGGAAGAACCGGAACTGTTGACCCCAGCGCATGGCAGGCAAATCCCCGCGATGGACCTTGTCGCGGACGTCGCCGATGGTGCAGTGCATCATCTCGGCCACGTGGGCGGTGGTGAGAATGGTGGGGTAGAGGCGGCGCAGCTCGTCGGCCGGGTCGGTGGTGCTCATTCGGACTGAATATTACTCAACGTTATGACAGCGAAGAATGGTTTGAGGGCCTTCTGGTCGGTCTTGTCCGTATTTTGTCCGTCAGAGAACGAGAAACAGTGAGAAGCGACCGGAGGTGATGCAAGCCGATAACCCTGTTGCTACCTACGTTTCTGGTGATTCGCCAGGATCGGTGGGAGGGCCCTCTTCAAGCTCATAATCCGTCGGTCGTAGGTTCAAGTCCTACCGGGCCCACTGTGCTCCTGGGTCTTCGGCTGGCGCCTCGTTGCGGTGTCGGCCGGGTCCCTGCCCAGCCGACCGTGGGCCTGACGCTGGCGGTGGTTCGCGTTCCGGTCGCGGTGCCAGTGGCGATCATGTGTCTCGGCGGCTAGTGGGCGAACCCGCCCTGCAGATCTCGCTCCATCTCGAACCACTCGTCGAGGGTGATGGCGGGCGCGCCGTACAGCTCGTTGGCGAGGGCCGGCTCGCCGTGCTCGCCGGCAGTGTCCAGATACGCGATCAATTCGGTGACCTCGGCGAGCTCCGCGTTGCGGATCAGCTTGGCGACAAGTCGCGCCTGCCAGACCTTCAGGTGGAACACCCGGGCCTCCGGATAGCAGGCGGCGGCAAAGCGGTCGACTGCGTCGGGCAACGTGATCGCTTCTGGGCCATAGATGTAGAGGCGCTTCCCGAGCGCGCGGTCGTCGTTATACGACGCTGCGACCATTCGCCCGAAGTCCGCGGCTGCGAAGAAATGCAGCGCCGGTGGGTTCCTGCCATCCACGACGAAAGCTCTGCTGCCTCGCACGAAGTTTTGCAGGGTCTCCATTACCCAGGTGGGGCAGAAGATCGCATAGGGGAGACCACTGTCCCGGACGAGCTCCTCCGTGCGCATTTTGACGTCGGCTCGGTCGAACCATCGGTTCTCTTCACTTAGCGTCGTCGCCGAGACATAGCCGATCCGTTTGAGCCGACCTTGTGCCATCTCGATGACGTGGCTGGTGGCGGTGTACTCGGTAGCCGGCGTGAGGTTGATGTGCACTGCCTCGCACCCTGCCATCGCTGAACGGACATCGTGGATGTTGGTTGCCGATCCCTCGTGGATCTCGACGGCATCGCCGAACATCTTGCGCGCCTTGTCGGCGCTGCGGGTGAGAATCCGGACCGTGTGGCCGCCCTCCGTCAGGTGGTTCACGACCGGCCGACCCAACATGCCCGTCGCACCAATGGCCAAGATTCGGTTGAACATCATCCAATCCTTTCGCTCTGCTCGCCGAACATCGGCTGCCGTCCACCCCGGCTTCTCGATCCAGGCTCAAACGCCTTCGATGGAATACGGCCCCCACCGTCTGAGGAATCCGGCGGGTGGCTCACGGGCTAACCGGCGCTGGCTCGAACTCGAAGCTCATACCCGCGTACGAAGTCAGCCGATCCAACAACAGGTCTCCCATCGCCGCGGCCGGGGTCCAGGACCCACCTCCGACCGGTATCTTCTCCGCATCCTGTGCCAGGCACAGTGCTGACTCGGTGAGCATGCGGCTGGTGGAATCTGTTGCCGGATCCCCCTCCCCGCCAACCAGCGTCCGTACCGTCGAACCATCGTCCATGGTGCCGATGAGAACGATCCTCCACTGGCCAGACTCGCGTGTTTCTTGATCGGGGCCTTCCCCGGAGCCGGGCAACACGTACTTTTTCAGCAGCCACCGGGTCGGCGGGATCGCGGCGGATGCAATGAACGCCACGTATCCGATCGCCTCA
>JABDOU010000241.1 GCA_013043085.1 Acidimicrobiia bacterium | reverse complement strand
CGGCTTCCAGTGCGTCTGCGGTCGCGGTGGCGATGTTTTCGAGCGGAACCGATTCCCTCTCCAGCCGTTCCGGCTCAACTTGAACCTGCAACATCTCGAGCCGTTCGCCCCAGATGGGGACGTTGGCGACACCAGGCACCTGCAGCAATCGCGTGCGTATCTTCCAGTAGCTCACCATCGACATGTCGATGAGATCCAGATTGGGATCGGTAGATGTCAAGCCAACCTTCAGAACCCGGCTGGTCGAAGACAACGGCTGAATCATGACAGGTGGGCTGGCCCACGTCGGCAAAGTCGGAGAGATGCCGGCGATCCGCTCGTTGACCAACTGGCGGGCGTCGAGAAGATCGGTCCCGCGATCGAAGATCAAGAGGATCGATGACAACTGCTCCACCGATGTGGAGCGGAGTTCGTCGAGGTTCGGAATCCCGGCCAGGGCTTGCTCGAGTGGGACCGTGACGAGCGCCTCGACGGATGAGGCGGACAACCCCAGGGCCGGGGTCTGGACCTCGACCCGCGGCGGGGCGAACTCGGGGAACACGTCGATCGAGCTGTGGCGGAGTTGCTGCACCCCAAAGAACATGAGCCCGGCCGCCAGGGCCATAACTATGTAGCGGTACTTGAGGCTGGAACCAATTACCCACTTCAGCATCAGAGACCTACTTTCCTATCCCGAATTCAGTGCCGTACAGCTCTGGAACTCCAACGGTCACGACCTTGCTGCCCGGTGCCGGACCATTCTCGAAGAACGCATGGAGATCCTCCTCATAGACCGACGTGAGTTCCTCGCGGAGATACGTCAATGGCTCTGGATTGGTGTACACCCAATATGTGCCGTCGGGGATGATGATCACGGCATCACTCGGCACCGACATTCCGGCGTCGGTCGCCGACACCTCGGTTGTTTGGATGTCGAGGCGGTCGGCGGCTAATTGCGTCAACTCGATCTTCCACAGTTCGGTGCCTGCCACCTCGATCAGCGTGGCCGGCGCTTCCTTTTCCGCTGTCTCGCCGTTCGAGCCACAGGCAGCCGCCACGAGCGCCAGAGCCAGAATCAGTAGTTTCTTCATGGGTCCCACGTGCGTCCTCCCTCGGTTGCTCAGTCGACCGCCATCGGTACTTCACGCAGGTCGATCTCAAAGAGATCGGCTGCCGATGTATCCCGTTTGGCGTGATGTCCCCACTTCGCATACAGAGCCGGGATCACGAACATCGTCAGGACCGCCGTCGTGACCAGGCCACCAAGCATGGCCACCGCCATCGGCTGCACGATCTCGAGGCCGGCCCGCTGTCCTCCGACCGCAAGCGGCAGGAACACGACCGCCAGCGCAACCAGCGGCGCCACCGTCGGCAACAGCAGCTCCTTTGTTGCCCGAACAACCCCTTCGATCGTGAACGGTTCACCCGCTCGTTGCTGCGATAGATACTTCTGAATCAAGAGGATCGAGCCACGCGCCCCCAGTCCCACCAGCGCCACGATTGCGGCGATCGAGCCGAGGCCGAGCTCCGTGCCGGTGACGATCAGAGCGACTATGGCGCCCGAAACACCCAGTGGCAAAGCCAAGAAGGTCATCGTTGCCAGGCGCCAGCTGACGAAGGCCGATTGCAGCAGCAAATATCCCGTGATCACTGATGCAACTACTACGGCGATCACGGCAGACAATCCCGCTCGATCGGCCGCGAATCCACCCAACACCTCCGCGTGGTATTCGATGGGAAATGGAGTTGCCGCGATGGCGACGTCGATCGCCGCAGCAACGTCGGCCGGAGACCGACCATCGACCGAGGCGAAAACGTCGAGGTACGACGAGACCGATTCGTGTTGGATGATCGAGATGTTCGGGACCACCCGAACATCGGCAACGTCGCCGAGCGTGACAATCTCGCCCGTCGGAGTTGGGATCGCTATCGCCCGCACGTCATCAACGTTTTGCCGAATGGCCGGCGCCCCCCACACAACGACATCGAAGACCTTCTGCTCCTCGAACAGGTTGCCGACCGTGATGCCGCCGACCAACGTAGCCGCCCGGCGGCGAACGTCACCCGGCTTCAAACCCAGTGCCTGGGCTCGTTCGAGATCGATTTCCACCTCGATCGTGGGCTGATCGATCGGGAGATCGATTCTGGTTTGCGAGACACCGGCGATCCCTCCGACGAGCTCGTCAACCCGTCCGGCGGTCTCTCTGAGCTCGGCCGGGTTTTCGCCATACACTCGCACCACCAGTTCTTCTGGATTCCGCTCGAGAAGATCGGTGACGCGCTGGTCCGAGTATGTTGATACGCTCACTGACGCCTCGCCGGCGGACGCCACGCCTTCGATCGCCGAGAGGGTGAGGTTGTAGTCCGCGTCTTCGGCAATGGTTGCCCACACTTCGGCGGAATTCACATTCACCGCCTGGTCGGACAGCTTCGCTCTCCCGACATGAGCGGTGATGTTGGTCACCCCATCGACAGATCCGAGGTCGAAGACGAGTTGAGCGGCCAATTCATCCATCCGTGGGAGCGAGGTTCCCGCAGGCGCGTCAACCTCGATCACGACATTGCGCTCTTCGAGGTTGGGACGGAAGTCTCGACTCAAAAACGGAAGTGCAAGTGCCGCCGCCACAACAAACAGGACGACAACGCCAACCGCGACTGCTGGTTGCGCCACGAACGAGCGGGCGCGCCTGCCGTAGGCGGCTGACAGACGCTTCCCCATCCCCGAATCGGACGTGGAAGGACGGTTTCTCAAGAGCAGAACGCTGAGCGCCGGTGTGAGGGTGAGGCTCGTGATGAGCGCAGCCCCGCCGGCCAACAGGTAGGCGCCGGCGATGGTCGGGAGAAAGGCCCCCGCCTCGCCGTTGAGAAAGAAGAAGGTGACGAAGCCGGCGGCGACCAATGCTGCGGCGTAGAGCGCTGCGCTCCGTGCCGAAATCACCTTGTTCGTCACGTTGGCAGCAAACAGGGTGACCTGTTCCGCCGGTATTTCGGATTCGGCGCTTTCTCGAGCCGTCCAGGTGCCGACGATCGACTCGTCGACGATCAGGACGAGCGCAAGGACGAGGCCGGCGAGTGTCAATGCGTTGATGGTCGTACCGGTCAGGTACAGCACGATCCCGGCCGCGGCAAGCGGGGTGGCCACTGAAAGAATCCCGATGAGCACCAAACGCCAGTCGATGAACACAAACGCCAGGACCACAACGAGCAACAGCGTCCCGATCCCGAGGACCATGCCGAGGTTGTTCGTCGCAGCGGTAATCGAATCTGCGGGCCGGTAGAGGGAGCTGTCGATAGCAATTCCCGGGAGGCCCGCTGAGATGTTGGCGAGCGTTGTGTCGATACGCTCGGTCACGGCGAGGGTGTTCGCGCCCGGGAGCTTCTCGATGACGAGGAGAATGCACGGTCCCCCGTTGCACAGAGCGTCACCGATCAGCGGCTGATGTCCTTCGACGATTTCTGCCACCTCACCAAGTGCGAGAGGTCGGCCGTCGAAGAACACAGCTCCGCCCTCGTCGTCTTCAACGGTGACCAGTGCCAGCTCTTCGGGCGTCGAAATCGCCTGCTGGTGGAAGACGTGGAGGCGCTGATTGACCGTATCGATGAAACCACCGGTCCCCGGGCTGGAGGCCTCCAGGAAACTCAACGGTGAGACCTCGAGAGCATTGCCAGCCGTCGCGATTACCTCACCCAGTGTCACATCTTGAGCGATGAGCCGTTCCGGATCGACGAGAACCTGCAATTGGCGGTCCTTGAAGCCCCATATCGAGACGTTGGCCACGCCTTCGACGCCGAGGAGACGCGGCATGACGACCCAGCGAGCCAAGACCGAGGTTTCGATTGGGCTCAGCTCATCACTGGCCATCGACACCATCGCCACTCGGCCAGTCGAGGAAACCGGCTGCATCATTTGGGGAGGCTCGGCCACCTGCGGAAGGCCGGCCGCTTGTGACAATCGCTCGGTGACCACCTGGCGGGCGTCAAGAAGCGAAGTCCCTTCGTCGAACGTCATGACGACCGAAGAAAGGCTGGGAAGCGACGCCGATTCGATCTTGTCGAGAAACGCGACGCCGCTCAGGAGATCCTGTTCCAGCGGAATCGTGACGAGGCGCTCTACCTCGCTGGCCGACAAGCCGAGTGCTTCAGTCTGCACCTCGACGGTGACGGGCTGGAACTCGGGGAGGAGATCCCGCTTGCTCTCGTCGAGTTGAATCAGGCCGAACACGATGAGGCCTACGGCGGCCACCATCAGAATCCGGCGGAACTTGATGCTCGCAATTACCAGCCAGCGCATCATGATCGGTCACCTCCAGTAAGGGAGAGAGCCGACCGCATGGCCGGGTTCTCAAACGAAGAGAGGAGCCCGTGAAGGCTCCTCGTGAGTGCTACTGAGTTTTCGGATTTTTGAGACGCGTCCCGAACCCTCGAAGGATTGGACGCAACGATCCACTGCTCCATTCCGATTGCCTCCCAGACTTACAGAATGCGGTCCCCTCGGTGGACCTTGAGATCCCCCGAGTTGCTATTGAC
>JABDOU010000206.1 GCA_013043085.1 Acidimicrobiia bacterium | reverse complement strand
GTCACAGACGATGACGGCCTCATCATCTCGATAGTGACCGATGACGACCTCCTGACCACCATGCGTGTTTCCAACGCAGCTGTCGTTGAGGTCTCCCGCCAGCCATGGAACCGCCGGACGCCGCCGGTATTGGTTATCGACGACCGTTCGGCCGTACTTGCGACACCTCCGGAAGGTGCATCGCTGTTCTCGCCACCTTCCGTGATTGATGGCGCTCTTGTGTGGGTCGGCGCGAATGGATTCCTGATCGACAAGGCAACCGATCGCGAAGTTCTCGCCGATGGGCATATTGTCGCAAGCCCGGCCGGCCGGCTTGCCGTGCTGAGCGACCCAACCGATGTTTATCCCCATGGCATCCTGGGAGACGACATCGAGGCCGCCACCGTGACCATCATCGATAGCGGCGTAGAGCTCACGATCGACGCGCCGGACGGCACTGTGTTCGAAATGATCAAGCCAATGTGGGCCGATATTGACGACGACGGCGAACACGAACTTCTCATGACCGCCTCGAATGATTCAGAGGGCGCCCGTCTGATCGCCTATGAGAGCACGGGCGAAATCGCGGCGACCTCGGATCCGATCGGCCGGGGAAGCCGTTGGCTCAACCAGCTGGCAGTCGCTCCAACCGGACCCCTCGGCGAAACCGAGATCATCGAGGTCCGCACGCCTCACATAGGCGGCATCGTTCGCTGGTATCAGCTGACGGATGGCCGATTCGAACTGCAGGCGACCGCATCCGAGTACAGCACGCATCGGATTCGAAGTCGCAATGTGGATCAAGGCATCGCGATCGACGTGACCGGCGACGAACGCCCCGAGATCTTGGTACCAACCCAAGACCAGGGTCGGCTGGTAGCTCTCACCAGGACTGCGGACGGAGCCCGGAGTGTCCTCTCCATTGATCTGCCGGATCGTCTGACCACCAACCTGGCAACTGTTGAGCACTCGAACCAATCAGCCACACTCATCGTTGGAACTGCCGACCGGTCCCTGCTGATTTGGGCAGCGAGCGGGTAGGACTGACGGCTACGACTGAAGTGTGTGCACCAGCTTGACGCCAGTTCACCGGAATGACACATGAGCCTTCGACCCAACCGTGTGTGGGGCGGCGGTCCATCGACACAGGATATCTCGGTTGCTAGCGTGCCTCCATCACCGAAAGGACGTGAATCAATGGCCGAACCGTGGGATACGCCGCTGTCGCCCGTCAACTTTCTGAAGCGATCCTCGGTGGCATTCGCCGATCGTCCTGCCATTGTCGATGGTGACTACCGGTTCACGTACTCTGAGATGTGGGACAGGGCACAGCGTCTCGCCGGAGCGCTCATCGCCCATGGGGTTCGACCGGGAGATCGAGTCGCCGTCCTCGCTCCCAACACCCGGGTGCTGCTCGAGCCTCACAATGGGGTACCTCTTGCCGGGGCCGTGCTGGTCGCGCTCAACCAACGTCTCTCCGCAAATGAGCTGTCCTACATCGTCAACCATGCCGAAGCTCGAGTCCTCATATACGACCACGCGTGGGAGGAACAGGCATTGGCGATTGCGGAACAGGCTCCCCACGACATCACGCTGATCAGAGCAGACGGCCCCGACGATCAGTACGAACCGATGATTGCCAATGCCGAGCCGAGACAGTTGCGAGTGACCGATGAGCGCGACCTCATCAGCCTCAACTACACCTCCGGAACGACCGGGCAGCCAAAAGGTGTCATGTATCAGCACCGGGGCGCATATTTGAACGCTCTGTCAAACGCCTTCCATGCCGGGCTCGACACGAGCAGCGTGTTCCTGTGGACACTCCCGATGTTTCATTGCAACGGATGGACATTCACATGGGCAACCACGGCGGCCGGGGCCACCCATCTCTGTATGCGAGAGCTGACGGCTGCCAACGTCTGGGATGCAATTCGCACGGAGGGCGTTACACATTTCAATGGAGCCCCCACCGTGCTCACCATGATTGCGCACGACGAGGCGGCCAAGGGTGGCCCGGCTCCACAGAAGGTGGAGGCCGCAACCGGGGGGGCACCTCCCTCCCCGACGATCCTGGCCGAGATGGCTGAACTCAATATCAATGTGACCCACCTCTACGGCCTCACCGAGACATACGGGCCGCTCACCATCTGCCAGTGGCAGCCACAGTGGAACGACCTTCCGCGTGACGAACAGGCCCGCATCAGGGCACGTCAGGGCGTCGGGATGCTGGCCTCGGATCACGTACGGGTCCTCGACATAGCAGGCAACGACGTTCCGGCCGACGGGGCCACGATGGGACAGGTCGCGGCACGAGGCAACAACCTCATGAGCGGGTACTACAAGGATCCTGAGGCAACGGCAAACGCTATGCCCGGCGGATGGTTCCGGACGGGCGACGTGGGCGTCATGCACGCTGATGGTTATATCGAGCTCAAGGACCGCAGCAAGGACATCATCATCTCGGGCGGCGAGAACATATCTTCGATCGAGGTCGAGCAGGCGATCACACGCCATCCTTCTGTGCTCGAGGTGGCCGTCATCGGCGAGCCCGATGAAACATGGGGAGAGGTTCCTGTCGCCTACGTCGCGCTGAAACCGGATGTGCGGGCGACGGAAGAGGACATCATCAACCATGTCAAGAACACCATCGCCAGGTACAAGGCACCCAGGCGAGTGGTGTTTACGGAACTACCGAAGACATCGACGGGCAAGATCCAGAAGTTCGTACTTCGCGACAAAGCGTGGGCGGGCCACGACCGCCATATCGGCTAGCTATCGTCGGCACCGGTACAGGCATAGCCCGGGAGCGCCACCGATGACTATCGACATTTCGGGGTTCGATCAAAACCTCGTGAGTTTCGACAACCGTTCGTATCCGGTATATCGAGCAGGGACGGGGCCGGGCGTGATGGTGATCCATGAAGTCCCCGGTATCACACCTCCGGTAGTCGACTTTGCACGCAGAGTCGTTGATCGCGGATTCACCGTCATGATGCCGTCTCTCTTCGGAACCCCAATGAAGCCGTACAGCCCGCAATACGCGGCTTCATCTCTGACGAGAGCGTGCGTTTCGCGAGAATTCCACTGCTTCGCGATGGACAAAGCGAGCCCCATCACGGTCTGGTTGCGTCACCTCGCTCGTCGTTTGCATGAGGAAGTCGGTGGGCCCGGGGTAGGGGTTGTCGGCATGTGCCTCACGGGAGGATTTGCTCTGGCGATGATGGTCGACGACACGGTCGCGGCGCCGGTGTTGAGCCAACCTGCCATTCCGTTACCAATCGGGTCAGCTCGGCAGGCATCACTCGGTCTCTCACAAGAGGATCTCGAGACCGTCAAGCAACGGGCCGACCAGGGTTGCCAGGTGCTCGGTCTCCGGTTTACATCTGACCTGTCCGTTCGCGCCTCGAGGTTCGAGACTCTGCGAGCTCTCCTCGGCGAGAACTTCATCGGGGTCGAAATCGACTCGTCGCGTGACAACCCGCATGGCATAAGCCGCATGGCTCACTCGGTACTCACCGAACATCTCGTTGAAGAAGATGATCATCCAACCTGGAAGGCGCTCGAACACGTCCTGTCGTTCTTCGACGACAAACTCACAAAAATCGGATAATCAAGCCCAGGGTTGCGAAAGAAACCAGCGAAGTGCCGAGTATTGCGGCAGTCGCAACTTCCGTTTCGAGATCGAACTCGACCGAGATGAGTCCGACCAGAACGGCGGTCGGCATCGCGGCAAGCAACAGGCCTGCATCGCGAGCATCACCCGTTAGGCCAAACAGCGCTGCGAGCGGAAAGTAGATAAGGGGAGCGACGACCAGTTTTGCGACGCCGATCAATCCGAGACGCCCAAGACCCGAAGTGAGATGGCTCGACGCCAGCTGCATGCCCAGGGTCAGCAACATGACGGGAATCATCGCATCAGCCAGCAGATCTACCGAGCGGCCGGCAAACGTGGGCAGTTGCCACTCGAATCCGGCGAATGCAAACGCAAACGGCGTCACCGCAATCGCAGGTGTCGTGGCAACTCGCGTCAACGCCTTGATAGCCGTGCCACTTCGCAGTCGTGCTGATGCCGAGATCCCCAATACAAACACTCCAATAGTTATCGCCAGGAAGTGAATCGCGGCCGCCGGGAGAGCTTCGCTCCCCAATGCAAACAGGACGATTGGAAAGCCAAGGTTGCCTACGTTGCCGAAGCTGGCCGCCATGGAATCGAGGACACGTCGTTCGGGGTCTGCATCGCGAAGAAGCAGCGCCATCATGATCCACAGCACGATCACCGTGATCAACGATGCGCCAAGCATTCCGAATACCGGACCTCGAAACGCGGCAGGATCGGCAAGAAGTCGGAAGATGAACGCCGGCGCAAGGAGCCAATAGGCGAGCGTCCCCATCGGACGGTGATCCAGACTCCAGCGGCGGGCGGCCAGGTATCCGGCCGCTACCACCACTGCGACGGGAATCAGAACATCGACGAAGATCCGAAAGAGTTCAGCCACGTGTGCATGCTGGCACAAACCGGTGCCTCACCAAACCCGGCCGGTACCGTCACACTTCGTAGCTCGTCGACGAAACGTCGCCGCCGGTTCCTGTCCAGTTGGTGTGAAAGAACTCTCCACGCTCGCGATCGACACGCTCATACGTGTGAGCTCCGAAATAGTCACGCTGTGCCTGAATGAGGCTGGCCGGCAATCGCTCGGTTCGATACCCATCGAAGAAGGCCAGGGCGGAGCTGTAGGCCGGGGTAGGAATACCAGCAGCAATAGCTCGCGCCACAGTGCGCCGCCAGCCGGCCTGCGCGGCCGTCACCTCGGCCGCGAAGAAGTCATTCAACAACAGCTGGCGAAGTTCGGGACTTGCCTGGTAGGCCTCCATGATGTCGCTCAAGAACCTGGACCGGATAATGCAACCACCGCGCCACATCGAGGCGATACCTGCAAAATCGAGTTCCCAGCCGTGCTCATCGGCGGCCTCGTCCATGAGCATGAAGCCCTGGGCGTAACTGACGATCTTGGAGGCATAAAGAGCATCACCGAGATCGGCCAGGATGTCCTTGCGGTTCCCGTCGATGGCCGTCGGCGGCCCGCTGAGAATTCCGGCAGCCGTGACACGCTGATCCTTCAAGGCCGACACGATTCGTGCGTATACCGCTTCGCCGACCAGCGTCACCGGCTGTCCGAGCTCCATTGAAGAGATGACGGTCCACTTGCCGGTCCCCTTCTGACCCGCCGCGTCGAGAATCTTGTCCAACAGTGGACCGCCTGACTCATCCTTGACCGCCATGATGTCAGCCGTAATCTCGATCAGGTACGAATCGAGCTTCCCACGATTCCATTCGGCGAACACCTCGTGCATCTCGTCGTGAGACATCCCGAGACCACGCCGCATCATGTCATAGGCCTCGGCGATGATTTGCATGTCGCCGTATTCAATGCCGTTGTGAACCATCTTCACATAGTGACCGGCGCCATCGGCACCGACCCAGTCGCAGCAGGGCGTATCGTCCACCTTGGCTGAAATTCCCTGGAAGATCGAGCGCACGTGCTCCCACGCAGATTCGGTGCCACCCGGCATGATGGAAGGCCCGTACCTTGCGCCTTCCTCTCCCCCGGATACCCCCGTGCCGATGTAACGCATGCCCGCCTTCTCGACTCTGGCCGTGCGTTTCATGGTGTCCGTGAACAGTGAGTTGCCGCCGTCGATGATGATGTCTCCCGGCTTCAGAAGCGGGAGCAGAGACTCGATTGTCTTGTCGACCGGGTCACCGGCCTTGATCATGAGCATGACCCGCCGGGGAGGTTTCAGAACACCGACCAGCTCTTCGAGAGTGTGTACCCCGACCACGTTCGACCCCGCCGCCTCCCCTGCGAGGAATTCGTCGACTCGCTCGGTCGTGCGGTTGTGAGCGGCGACGGTGAATCCGTGGTCGTTCATGTTCATGATCAGATTGCGGCCCATCACCGCAAGCCCGATCACTCCGATGTCTGCTGTGGCTTCCAAACGGTCCTCCTGAATCGAGACTACGGGATCGCTTGGGAAGAACGCCTATTCAGTTGTTTGATCGGAATCTTCCGGACCAGGCAGCTCACCTGTCGAAGGCTCAACCTGCGGGTCCCTTTCGAGTTTGCTGAACGCCTTGCGCAATGTGTCGCCCGCTTCCGAGAAGGTTTCAGCGAGAGCGTCGCGTAACAGAAGCGCCGACATTTTCACGTCCTCCTTTACGGCAGGGTCCTTGGCGGCATTCTCGATGGCGTCAAAAGCATCGTCGAACGCCTCACGGAGCTTTTCCACCGCCGATCGAACGACATCATCGTCCTCGTCGTCGGAATCTTCCGAGCGCTCCTCCTCGAAGTGATACTTGAGTTTGAGTCCCAGAGCGGAAAGCTTGGAGCCGGCTTTCTCCCAGGACTTTTTCATGTCAGTCATGGGACAAGTATCGCTCGTTCGGTGTCGCCGGCATAGGGCATTTTGGCAATAAACGCCAGCTGAACCCTCTGGAATATCGGCCTCCAGCCACGACAGCCCGGCGTCGATAATGGGTATATGCAGTTTGCGTACGAAGCCACCGATATCGAAGGCACTCTCATCGAGGGACGAGTATCGGCGCCAACACAGGACGATGCCCAGGCACAAATTCGCGCAAAGGGTTTGGTACCTCTCACCGTGGTCCCCGACGTCGCCGACGTGCATGTCATTGATCCCGCGAACGATCAAAAGCGACCCGAGCAAGCTTTCCCGCCGGGGAATAGGGCCAGGGAGGGCTGGGATGCCGACGAGTTGTTCGCTACCGGGCGAAACATGACACTGGGCCAGCAAGAATCACCAGGACCATCGTCGTTGAGTTATCGAAGCTCCGAGCTTCCGATCGGTGGAGAACCGTCGGCGCCTCCCAGGGCGGTCGACTACATCGGAGCTACCTACAGCTTTCGCAACCCTCTCGTCGTCTTCGCGATTCTGTGGAGCACGATCTCGGGAATCATTTTGATCGCGTTCCTGATGAGCGGCGAGGGGTTAGGGGTTCTTGTGCCTCTATCGTTTCTCGTCATCGGATTCGCCATCGGCTCCAGCGGTGTGAAGGTTGCCAAAAAACGCCTTCTCGCATGGCGGGAAGGCGTCGGGGCACCCGCAACCGTCACATGGATCGGACGGGACACCTCCTACAAAGTCAACGGCCGCAGTCCCTACATGATGAAGTACGAGTTCGCGGCAGATGGGGTCATGCATACCGGCGTTCGAAAATCGTTCAATCGCGAAATCAAGCGGTATGGGCTCGGGGAGCGCATCTGGATCGTCTACCTGCCCGAGAATCCGGACCTTTCTGCCGAATGGCCGCCCATTCTCTAACCCGTCGATGGTCTACCAGGATCGCGATGCTAAATCGACTTCCAGGTGTCTCGGTAACCGCGGTTCGTCGAGGTTCCTGCATTCGCGGTCTGTATCGCACTGGTCGGAGCCCTTCATTCAGAATTTGACTACGTCGTCGATCAGCTCGAGGGGGCCGGGTGTCAGGTTGCGGCTGATCGGGAGCGGGCGTGGGTCTCAGATCGATCAGCGGTCTCGCACCGTCAACCGCGAATGACCCGGATGGGTCGACCTACCCGCTGACGCGGCTAGCGTCGCCTCAGATCGAGGAGGTCAAATGTACGTCATCAGACGTGTGTGGGAAGTCGAAGGCAGCGCAACCCGCCAGGTTGCCTCGCTGGTCCAGGCCATGGGCGAGGAATACGAGGCCGTCGACAAACGATCGCCTTCGCGGGTCTACTTCAACAGCGGCACGGTTCCCGGCGAAAAGAACCGGGTCTACATGGAATGGACCGAGGACATCATCGCCAGCCCGTACCGCAGCGACATAGTCCCCAGCCCATCACGAGCAGGAGACCTGTACAAAAAGGTTTCCGACCTTACAACCCGGAGTTGGATCGAGTTCTACGAACTCATGACACCCGAGAAGATGATGGACATCGGTTAGCCGGCTTCGGTCTCGAACAGGCTCATCTGTGGATCCGGGCGGACGTAGCGTTCAAAACGATCATCGACGAGATTGTCCATGAATGCCCAGCTACGCCGGTGGATGCTGCTCGGACCGCGATCGGCGAGCGCCTCTTTCTGAAGCGGACACGGGTAACCCTTGTTGTTTTCGAAGTTGTAACCCGGATGTTCGAGCGCCTGTTGGCGCATGAGGCGGTCCCTGGACACCTTGGCCAGAATCGATGCGGCGGCGATCGAAAGGCTCTTGGCGTCGCCCCGAACTATCCGTTTGGTTCTCAACACCTTGACGAAGTCCCACTTTCCGTCGACGAGAGCAAAACTGGGTTCCCGCGCCAGACCATCAAGGGCACGTCGGGTCGCCAGAATCTGAGCCTCCGACATTCCGAGCTCATCACACTCGGTGTGGGAGGCGTGACCCACCGCCCAGGTTTCAACCCAGCCGGAGATCCGATCGAAGAGCGCCTCGCGTTCGTCCTCGGTGAGCATCTTGGAATCGCGGACCTTGTAGACCCTACGTTCCTTGGGCACAACAGCAGCACCTACCGAGATCGGACCGGCCCACGCGCCCCTTCCAACTTCGTCAATGCCTACCACCACGTCGTATCCGGAATCCCACAGCTCCTGCTCGAAGCCGATGCCAGGGGCTTTGTTCTTGATGGCTCTTCTGAGTTTGGGTACGGAGGCGGCCATGGCGGGAGGATAAGGGTCATGCACCCGACGACTGTGAAACGATTTTCCCGATCGGCATGCCATGGCCAGGATATCGACGGTCCGCCAACGGGGTTCGAATGCAGAGATTGTAGAAATTGGCAAAAGCCTGCAACATTTTGGCCTGCTAGAGCGTCGATACAGCATGAAACACACTCTCTTCGTCTTGTTGTTCGCCAGCCTCGTCGCTTCGGCTTGTGGCGGGAATCCAACAGCAACTCCGTCCTCGACGACAACAACGACGGTGCCAACAACCACAACGCAACCCGCTCCAACAACATCGTCCACGACGGTTCCTACCGAACCTCTTGATCCGCCAGCCGATTGCCCAACCGGATTCGGACAGGTTGCCTGGATCGAACTTAGCGAGCCTGTCGCCTGCATGAGGGTCGCTCTCCATCAGCAACTGGTCGTCCAGAACTCAACGGCCACACCCGTCGAGATTCAGTGGAACGGCATCGATTCGGAAGTCGCGGTGGAAGACGTGTTCGTCACCGACGGAGTCATTTCCGACTATCTCGGTGTCGGTGTTCATCGACTCGAGAGCCAGCCTGTCGAGATAACGCTCGTGGTTGTCGACCCTGAAACCCGTGTTTTTGTCGTAGAACCAATGATGCTCAGAAAGTGGGGTCCTGTGACAGTCGGGTCAACCGTCGAAGAGGCCGAATCGGCACTCGGCGGGCGGCTGGTTTTCCCGGACTCTGAGTTCGTCGGAGGATCCGAATGCCAATATGCCTACGTTGAACACGACCCCTACTCGCCCGGATTCATGATCCTGGACGGCACAACGGTGGCCCGGATCGACGCGACCGCTCCCGAGCATCACACGGCCAGCGGCATTCGCCTGGGTTCACCCACGGACGAAGTACTGGCTGCCTACGGAGACGTGATCGAACGAAGCCCACACGCGTATGTCGACGGTGAATATCTCACACTCGTTCCGAACGATGAGGTGGATGCCGCATACCGGGTGGTCTTTGCTACGAACGAAGCCGACGAGGTCACGGGCTTCCAAAACGGTCTCGAGGGCCCGGCCAACTGGGTCGAGGGATGCGCATAGCTCTCAGGTAGCCGACGGATCAGACCGCCAGATTTCTGTGTGCCCTTCGTCCCGCGCTCAACGTGCGGGGGACCAAACGGCCGGCATGTCGGTCAGTCGTGTCCCTGGGTCAGCGGACCGAGATGCTTCCAATCGGGAGCGCGGCCGCTCATGGCCAACGTCTTGTGAAAGATGGGGGCGTCCTCATCGATGGGTTGCGGTGGCCCGTAACGATCGTTCTCGGTGGCCTGGCCTCCGGTCACCACTTGAAGAGCAACATGGGTGAGGTCGTCGTCCGCCTGGTATTGCTGGCCGGTCGCCGATGCGAGGTCCCACGCATGGATTACCAGTTCTTCAATGGTGACTGACGCCGCCGCGGTTGCGTCCATCATGTCCTCACCGAATTGGGTTTGACCCTCGAGAGCGCCATCTGCCTTCCAGGCAGCGGCGAGGTCAGACGCCATCTCGGAAAACATCTCCGACCAGTTATCAGAGCCTGCGAAGTCGGGAGCGTCCCGGCCTCCCTCAGGCTCTGATCGCCTCGCTGCGCCAGCCGAGAACGCCAGAAATCCTGTGAGGTGATTACCAAGCGCGCGTACGTCCCAGTCTTTGCATGGAGTCGGCAGATCCAACTGAGATGGCCCGATACCCTTTACCACGTCCTCCGCATGGGCAGCTGCCCGTTCGATCATTTCCGCAAAATCCATGACTTGCTCCTTGGTGAATGCGACGGAATCGACGGTAGCACCAATCGCCCCGACGCGCCTGTGACGCGCCTGGCCGGCACCACGTTCGCGGTAGCCTCGTGCGCATGCCGATCGAATCGACGCCGATACCCGACCTCTTGCTTTTTACTCCGCGAGTATTTGCAGACGACAGGGGACACTTCTTCGAGAGCTTCAATGAGCTGACGTGGAAGGACGCAGGCATCACGAGGCCATTCGTGCAGGACAACGAGTCGTTCTCGAGCCGCGGCGTACTCAGGGGCCTGCACTATCAACTCGAACCATGGGCGCAATCGAAGCTGGTCCGGGTCGTGGCCGGCGAAGTACTCGACGTTGCCGTTGACCTCCGGCGAGGGTCACCCACGTTCGGAGAATCGTTCTCGGTCGTGTTGTCAGGAAACAACCACCGTCAGATGTACATCCCCCGCGGTTTCGCGCATGCTTTTGTTGTGCTGAGCGAAACTGCCGTGTTCAGCTACAAGTGCGACAACTTCTACAACAAGGAAGCAGAGGGCGGCATCCGTTGGAACGACAGTGATCTTGCGATCGACTGGCGAATCCCATCCGACGACATCATCGTTTCAGAGAAGGACGCGCTACTCCCGGCCTTCACCGACTGTCAGAACAACTTCGATTACTCGGCGTAGATCGAGGAGATCACGTCCTTGTATTTCTCAGCCACGACCATGCGCCGGACCTTGAGACTCGGCGTCATCTCACCACTCTCAATGCTGAAATCGGATGGCAGTATGCGATATTCGCGGATTGACTCCGCTCTCGATACCGCACCGTTCGCATCTTCGATAGCTGCTCCGATCGCCGCCCGCAGGTCATGATCGTCAATGAGATCGGAGATCAAGCCAGATTTCTCCATGGCTTCTGCCCAATGTGGGAAATGATCTTCGTCGATGGTCACGAGGGCCGAGATGAACTTCTGGCCGTCCCCAACGACCATGCATTGACTGACCAGAGCATGGGCTCGAATGCGATCTTCGAGGACTGCGGGTGCAACGTTCTTTCCGGCAGCGGTGACGATGATCTCCTTCTTGCGCCCGGTGATACGTAGGAAACCGTCGTCGTCCAATTCGCCGATATCACCCGAATGAAAGAAGCCGTCGGAATCGAT
>JABDOU010000197.1 GCA_013043085.1 Acidimicrobiia bacterium | reverse complement strand
GTCACATACTGGGTGCGGTGGCTTGCGCCGTCGCACCCCGTATGTTCGCCTTCTTCTCTCCGTCGACCCGTCTAATTACACGCCTGAGATTCTCGCGGAACCGGCGGGATATACTTCGGGTTTCATGGTCCTGAACACACTTACGGCCGACCTCAATCCTGCCCAGCTGGAGGCGGTAACGACGACGGATGGACCGCTACTGGTGGTGGCGGGCGCCGGGTCAGGCAAGACCCGGGTGTTGACGCATCGCATCGCCCATCTCATCCGCGACAAAGACGTTTCGCCTTACGAGATACTGGCCATCACGTTCACGAACAAGGCCGCAAACGAGATGCGCGAGCGGGTCGCCGACCTCGTGGGCGGAATGGTCGACGCGATGTGGGTTTCCACCTTCCACAGGGCATGTGTTCGCATTTTGCGCCGCGAGGCGACCCGATTGGGGTACAACGCCTCCTTCAGCATCTATGACGACGCCGACTCTCGAAGGCTCATCAAATACTGTCTCAACGACCTCAACCTCGACAACAAGCGCTTCCCTCCTCGCAACATTCAGGCAGCGATCTCGAACGCCAAGAACGAGCTCATCGACTACGAGTCCTTTGCAGGCCAGGAGGGTGGCTTCTTCCACGAGAAGATCGCCGAGGTCTACCGCCTCTATCAACAGAGACTGCTCGAGGCCTCCGCGATGGACTTCGACGACCTGCTGATGATCACCGTGGAGTTGATGGGCGCATTTCCGGATGTTCTCGAGCGATACCAAAACCGTTTTCGTTTCATCCACGTCGACGAATATCAGGACACAAACCACGCCCAGTATCGCCTGGTGAACCTCCTTGCCGAACAGCACAAGAACGTCTGTGTTGTCGGGGACAGCGACCAGAGTATCTACGCCTTCCGAGGCGCAGACATACGCAACATTCTCGAGTTCGAGCGCGACTATCCCGATGCCCGCAAAGTCGTTCTCGACCAGAACTATCGATCGACACAAAACATCCTCGACGCCGCCAATGCCGTGATCTCCAATAACAGCGGCCGCAACGACAAACACCTCTGGTCTGACCGAGGCGAAGGTGAAAAACTCGTCAGATACCAGGCCCAGGACGAACGCGACGAAGCTGCGTTCGTGGCCGAAGAAATCGAGAGCCTGATGACGTTGCGCAGTGCGGACGATATCTCGGTGTTCTATAGAACGAACGCCCAATCCCGGGTGGTGGAAGAGGTGTTCGTCCGGTATGGGATTCCATACCGGGTTGTCGGCGGTACCAGGTTCTATGAACGACGCGAGGTCAAAGACATTCTTTCGTACCTCCGGGTTGCCGTGAACCCCGGCGACCAGGTTGCCGTCAAACGCATCATCAACGCCCCGAAGCGCGGAATCGGTGATACGACCGTGGGACACGTGGACAGATATGCAGAAGCAGGTGGGATCACATTCTTCGAAGCCTTGAAAGAGGCTGACGATATCACGAGCCTGAACGGGCGCGCAATAGCCCGAATCAAAGAGTTCGTTGGTCTCATCGATTATCTCAAAGACCGTGCCGACGACGGTCCGGCGGGGGCGCTGCAAGCGATCATCGAGGACTCCGGATATCTCGAATGGGTGGAATCAGAACGCACCATAGAAGCTCTGGGGCGAGCGGAAAACATCAAGGAAGTGGTCGCCTCTTCCATTGACTTCGAAGAAACTCAGATGGGGACGACCAACGAAGAAGGAGTTCTGTGGTCCGAATTGACCGGACACCAGCGCGTCGAGGCCTTTCTCGAATCGGTCAGCCTCGTTGCCGACGTTGACTCACTCGACGGACAATCCGGCGCCGTGACCCTCATGACACTCCACAACGCCAAGGGCCTCGAATATCCGGCTGTCTTCATGGTCGGTCTTGAGGATGGTGTGTTTCCGCACATGAGATCGTTGGGAGACCCGGCCGAACTCGAAGAAGAGCGCCGCTTGTTCTATGTTGGTATCACCCGCGCCCAGGAGCACCTCTACCTCCTCAATGCGACGAGCAGGACCTTATTTGGCGGCACCAACTTCAACTCGGTCAGCAGACTTCTGAAAGAAATTCCGGACACACTCACGTCCAAGAGGTCCCGCACCCGCAACCCTGCAACCGAGTCTCCACACCGTTCGACCGTTTCGGCGTCTGACATCGCAGCCGGGGATGTCGTGCATCACGAGTATTGGGGAAAGGGTCGCGTGCGTGAAATTCGAGGAGAAGGCGACGGAGCCGAGGCGGTCGTCGTGTTCGACAATGAGGGTCCAAAGACCCTTCTCCTGGCGTGGGCGCCGCTCAAGAAGGCCTGAGAGAGCCCGCAGTTTGATCTCCGACGTGTGTCAGTCCAGCAGGCTCGACAGGCTCGAGCGTGCCTCTTGTTCGAGAATTCGTTGATACTGTTTCGCCGAGTCGATCACCGTCGCGAGATGAGGTTCGATCGTCCGGAGATTTCTTCGGGCGTTGTCGCTGAAAGCGTCCTTTTCGTGGGAGGCCAGAACTAGCAGGGCAACGACCTCGCCCTTTGACCATAGAGGAATCGATTCGAACGACTCCCAACCTCCGTCAGTTGTGGCGCCCGTGGTATCGAGAATCTCGGACGTGTCGACGCCGGTGGGGAGTATGAGGTTCAAATCTTCGCCGCGTACATCGACGGTCGTGAACTGCCGACCCCGCAGGGCGGACAGGTCTCTGAACACCTCGAAGTCGCCGATAGACATGAGCTTGTTTGCTCGGAGCACCAGCTCGTGTTCCAGGTGCAGCAGGACTCCCGCGGCGTCACATTCGACGAGCCGGCCAAGGATGCTCAGCGACTCGTTGATCGTTCCATGCAGGTCGTCAGCACGAACGCCAATCGCGACAATGTCGTTGACGATGCTGGCCTCGAAGAGTTTTCGGTCGAGCACCTCGCACACACGGGCGAGAACGTCGCTTTCTTCCAATGTCTGCGTGGGTGGTTCGATTCTGGAGAGATCGGCGAGCGCCCGGCTCGCGAGTGCGGACTGCACCGAATCCAGAAGTTCCTCACCCATCGATTCTTTGGTGAGGAAGCCGTCTGCCCCGGATCTTGTGGCCCAATAGCGATCTTCGTTCGAGCTGCGTGCTGTCAAGATGAGGATGGGAAC
>JABDOU010000191.1 GCA_013043085.1 Acidimicrobiia bacterium | reverse complement strand
GGTCTGATCGCTCGACGACGCGGCCCATCGGTATGGGCTGGTAGAAAGAGTCCCGTGTATTGCTGTACGTCGGGCCGGGATCGATGGATCCAGAGCTGAGGGCTGCGCTCGCTATCCGATCTGTCGTCGACCTGACCACCTTCGGCCGGATCACGGGACGCCCGCATCGGATTGAGATCTGGTTCGCCTTCCACGAGTCAACATTCTTCATGCTGTCGGGCGGCGGAACGCATTCAGATTGGGTGAAGAACATCATCGCTGATTCAGCAGTCATCCTCCACGTCGACGACCTCGAAGTGGCCGCAAACGCCCGTCTGATCCGAGCGATCGACGAGGCCGACCTTGCGCGTCATCTGGTGTTCGAAAAGTACAACCCGGGGTACGCAGGCGATCTCACCGAGTGGCGCATGCGGTCGGTACCCATCGCCGTCGAGCCGGCTATGTAGCACTTCAGTCGAATGACCCTCAGGCGTCGAACGGGTCGTCGCTTTCCCCCGTTGACTCGGCAAGGAAGCGTTCGATCTCGGCTGCGATTTCCTCGCCGGTCGGCATCTCGCTTTGAGCGTCTACGACCGTCTCCAGTTGTTCGACATACTCGCGAGTCTGCGGTTGGGCCTCGAGGATCTGGTCGAGCTGGCGGCGTTGCTCGGCGGCGTCATCAACCAGTGGGCCGAGGCTGATCGGAATGCCCGAATGTCTCGCAAAGCGCTCAACGAGCGTAACCACGCCCGGGTAGTAGGTCCCACCCACATAGTGGGGTACCTGCGCCCAGAACCCGACAGCCGGAATCCCCTGGTCGACCACATAACTCTCCAGGATGCTCACCGCAGCTCCTGGAACTCGCAAGACGCCACCCGGAAGCTGTTCGTCTTCGGCGATCAACTCAGACCGCGAAGCGGTGGTCACCAACCGCGTAGGACGGGTGTGGGGCGCAGCCGATGGGATACCGCCGAGCGAGACGTGTTCGACAATACCTAATTCAGTCGAGAGGTCGGCCACCGATCGGCCGAGCAGCTGCCAGTGCCAGTTCGGTTCGGTGCCCGTCAAGACCAGGACGTCCCGCCCGCTGGTTTTGGCGCGAATCAATCTCAATTCCGGCCACTCGATCGACTCTGTCACACCGCTCACGAACGTCAGGGCGGGTCGGTTGACGCGAAAATCGTATAACGCATCGGGGTCAAAGCTGGCGATGGTTTCGCCGTCCGCCGCGATGTGTTGTGCGGTCTCGGTGCCGACGTTGCCTGCGTTCACCCAGCCATCGAGGGCGGCAATCATGACAGGGGCGATCAAATCGCCAGGATCGTTCAACTCATAGATAGCCACGGCTGTCAGGGTACCTACACCCTGGCCGCACCCAAACCGGTGACCCGGCAACGTCTCAGGCGAGCTCGAACTCGACCAGCGGAGCGCTCTCCACCCATTGGGGGAGGATTTGCTCAGCCTTGGCAGGTTCGTTGTCCCAGCTCTCGGTGAGAATTCGATAGAGGACCTGCGAGCGTCGTTCTGGGTCTGAAATCTCTATTGCCCGTGCCTCTACGTCGGCCTGGACGTCACGTTTCAGGTGAACCGTGAATTCAGGATTGGACTTCAGGTTCGCCAGCCAGTCTCGCCTGAAGCCGGGACGACCGGTGATGAAGTACTCGCCGTCGAAGTAATGAAACGCAATCTCGATGCGGCGTGCCGCACCGCTCTTTGCACCAGTAGTCGTGATATCGATGATGCCGCCCCGTTCGAGTGCATCTCTGATTCGATCGTCCATGTCGTGAAGAACGCCTGCCTCTCCAGCACTATTCCGCCAGTGGGTGAGGACGACCTCATGCACCGGCTGTGAGAATCCGATCGATCAAACCGACGAAGATGCGGAAGCAGGCCCTACCCCGCAGCACCACGATCCATGCCTGGATCTCCGCCCCCGACGGCAATAGCCAGCCTTCCCATGTAATGCTGCCAACCCCGCCGATGCATTGCTCCCTCATCTGGATCCAGTTCCGAGTGAGTTAGCCGAACGAGCGTGCCACCTTCATCGGGTATGAGCTCTATCTCCACCAGCGTTGATCCAGGTGGCAGGCCGGGATGACCGGTCCATCCCCAGGTGAAACTCACCTTTTCATCGGGGAGCACGGCAGCGACTTCGCCCGCAGCGGTCATTCCGTTCGGTGACAACATCTCGAATCGTCCACCCGGAGTGGGGTCCAGCGTGCATGCGGCACCAAGCCAGGCAGCCAGGAGCGATGGGTCGATCAGATATTCGAAAACCGCGGCCGGAGGCGCGTCGATGCGGCGCTCCACCACGACTGGGCCAGTCATCGCTTCTTCTCGATTGCGGCCGCCAGCTCGTCGAGTCTGGTGCTCCACATGGCCTCGAGCAATGGTCGAAAGGGTTCGAGTCGGTTCTGGTTGGCTTTGTAAAAACGGTGGGTCCCCTGGCGGCGCAC
>JABDOU010000189.1 GCA_013043085.1 Acidimicrobiia bacterium | reverse complement strand
GCATCGGAGGCGAGGTCGGTTATTACACGTTCAATTGGGCGTGGGCGGTGAGAGGCTGGATAGATACGCTGTTCGGGGGCATCGGGTTGCGGCGTGGTCGCCGTCATCCCGAAGTCGTTCATCAGGGCGAATCGCTCGACTTCTGGCGAGTGAACGTCGTGGAGCCGCCCCATCGACTGCTGCTGGCAGCCGAAATGAAACTCCCGGGAGAAGCTTTCCTCGAGTGGGTCGTTGACGACTCGGAATCTACAACGAGGCTCAGGCAGACGGCCTATTTCGCGCCAAGGGGATTGTTGGGTCGACTGTATTGGTATGCACTCCTTCCCTTCCACGGCGCCATCTTCGGGCCCATGGCAAAAAGGATCGTCGAAGCAGCAGCTAGCAGACCAGGCGCGATCGAGACAGGAGAAGAAAGAACTCCACCTCGATGAACTTCACGAGCCTGCTGGAGCGGATTCGCGATAGTCAATACCTCATCCCGCTAACGATCATCATCCTGGCGATCGGCCTGGCCATCGTCGCCGGTACGCTGGATAGCTCCACGTCCGAGAGCCCCTTTCTCTTGATTCGGGCATCTGCGGCAGCAGGACGCACACTGCTCACCACCGTCGCCGGAGCCATCATCACAGTGGCGGGCCTGGTGTTCTCGCTGAGCGCTATCACGGTCCCAGCTTGCTTCCAATCAATACTCACCACGGGTCGGCCAGGGCATAGGTCGAGATCGCTATCAACAACTTGTGGTTGGCATTGTCATGGGAACATTTGCATATGCCATCACGGGATTGGCAGGAATTGGCCCGACGCAGAACAACGATGTGTCGGCAGATTGGGTTGTAACCGGCGGCGTGGTCCTCGCCATCCTTGCAGCAGTGTTGATCGTGGCGTACACCGACCATGTCACCCGCCGTGACAAGAGCGACCGAAGAAACGCTCGCAGCCCGGACATCGCCGAATATCGATCATCAGGACCTGCGGCTTGAAGAAGAGCGAGAGTCGGTCTCCGTGAGAGCATTCAAACCTGGATTCGTCCAGGATATAGACGTGGACGGGTTGCTCGGCGTGTTGCCGCCCGGATCAATCGGTCGGCTCGATGTCCGAGCCGGCTCATACGTATGGATCGACAAGATACTTGCAACTGTCTGGCTCGATCCGTCTCACGCAGGAAACCTCGGTGACGAGCTGTCGCGTGAAGTTGCGTCATCGTTCGCCATCGGCGATATCCGAACGATCGACCAGGATCCAATCTATGGACTCCAGCAATTGGTAGACATCGGACTCAGAGCGCTTTCCTCCGGGATCAACGACCCGGCTACCGCGGCTGATGTCACCCATCACCTGGCGCGGTTGACGCTCGCCGCGTATCGAGCTGAGCCAACGCGCAGAGTCTTTGTCGGAGAACATGCCCAGGTGTTCGCTCCTCATCGTCCAGGAGCAAGAGAAATGTTGAATCATGGCTTGAAGGCCATCTTCCGCGATTCGACGGATCGGGTCAGTGTGCTCTGCGCATTGCTTGCCGACGTGGAAGACCTCGTTGCACTGCTCAATGAGTCGAACCTCGATACGTCAGATCTAGAGGAATTCGCTCGTAGCGTCCGATCCAGGCTCGAATCGATCGACGATCCAGCCGAGTAGCTCCGATAATCCGGGTCTCAAACATCGCCGGGCCCCTCCTTGCGGAGAGGCCCTGCGAGGGTGGGAGGGTTTGATCGACTAGTTGACGTTGAGACCCGCCGAAGTGTCGACGGAAAGGTCTGCTCCAGCCGAGCCATATGCGGTACCGGACTCGGACTCAGCCGTTGCTCCTGCGCCGAGCGTCGCGTCGGACTGGACGTCGACCACCCCATCGGTATTGGGGGCATTGACTTCCGGAGCAATCGAGCCGAGAGAAGGAGTAGCCTCCTTCGCCTGGTCTATGGCGGCCGAGCTCTGGTTTGTAATCTCGGTCACTATCGCTCCGGCCCGGTCCACCGTTGCGTCGACGGTGATCGTGCTCGCATCGTCCGAAAACATCACCGACAGCTCAGATGCCGTCTGATTGGTCACGGTCGCAGTCCATCCTGGCAAGGCCACCATGTCAACGATACGAAGCCCATCCTGATCAAGATCGAGAGAAAGTGAACCGGATGTCGTTTCGACCACCTTCAACGCCTGGTCGGCGTTCGTCGTGATTGGAGCGGTGTCCGTCGCCCCGTCCGTCGAGATTGTGCTTGTGATCACAGCACCTCCCGTAACCATCGCGGTCGCCAGTACTGCGGCTCCGATCTTTCCTCCAAGCGTCGATAGGATCGAGGCGTTGGCAGCGGTTGCGGCGCTCATTGTTGCACTTGTCATGGTTGTACCTCCTGAAATAGCGGCGCCGGAAGCTCCGGCGGCCAGGGTTAAGGAGGCGGCAGCCGCTACCTGAGCCGCTTGTTGGGCCGCTTCTGCGGCGACCAGCGGATCGAGATCCCTGACGACCGACCTCTTGAGCATCTCCGACCATTCGGGGAACTCTTCGAGCGGATCGTCTGAATGCGATTGCAGCCTCATATCAACCACGTAATCGCTCGAGGGGCTACATCGTTACAACATTTTCTTGATTTCTCGTCCGACGCACACCTATGGCGTGGGAACTGGCGGGTGCGTTGTGCGTGCAATCGATGTGAACTGTTCATGACCATGCCTGCAATTCCTTGCGCAATTTGCTCATCGCGCGTGACTGGATCACCCGCACTGTGCCGGGCTTCTTGCCGACAACGGTGGCCACCTCGTCTGTTCCGAGTTCGGCAATGATCCGAAGCACAATGACCTCTCGTTCTATGTCGGTCAGAACATCGAGTGCCTCGAG
>JABDOU010000185.1 GCA_013043085.1 Acidimicrobiia bacterium | reverse complement strand
CGATCAGGCGATCGAGGCCATGGCGACGCTACTCGCCCTCGGCGAAGAACATCGACCAGCACCGCTGTTATCGGGAGGCGAGGGTCTGTTCCCACCGGGCGAGGACAGCTATGGACCGCTCGATCGGCGCCCTCTCGATTCCATCTGGTGCGGAGCCTTGATCCCTGAAGGAGCCAATCCGACGCAGCACCTGGCAATGGCCAGGAAACGCTGGGACAACTTCGTGCAGGCATACCCGGGCACTGCTCGCTTCTGGCACGACCTGGCGCGCCGCTGTGGAAACGGCACTACCGCTTTTTGAACCCCCTGGCTGACAGGCTCGAGCCGTTCGCCGATGACCAGGGCACTCACGAGGTCGCCGGGACTCATGCCGGTGATCGACTGGCTGCACTGTCTGCACGATCACTATTTTGGAGTTAGGTGATCGAATCTGCCAGGATCGGGTGCGTGCTAGCAGTTGTGAACAACGGGACCCACTTCCTGGCCGATTTGGTGGGGGCGCTCGATCGGTTGACGCTCGATCATGAAGTGCTGGCCGGTGACCGCCGGCTCCCGGCCACAGCGATCGAGCGATACTCCGGTGCGATCCTCACCGGCGGTCATCTTCATGTCTATGACCCGGACCACCACCCGAAGGTCGCGCTCGATGAACAATTCCTGTCGATGGGAGAAGTGCCGGTGCTCGGCATTTGTCTGGGCCATCAGCTGATCGCACATCATCATGGTGCTGAGGTCGAGCCACTCCCGGGTCTCAATGATCGACTTGAAACCATCGAACTTCTAGCCCGCCGGGATCCACTGTTCGCCGGCCTGCCGTCGCGGATCCGCGCCCGCCTCGTCCATGGCGACGCGGTGGTTACGGTTCCGAAGCCCCTGGTGCGATTGGCGAGTTCCCGCACCGGCGAAAACGAGGCCATTCGCCATGTTGACCGGCCGATATACGGAGTTCAGTTTCATCCCGAATTGTCCGCCCGGGAGGGACTCACGATCTTGAATAACTTTGCAGGGCTGTGCGGCAAATGGACGTCAAGCGCAGCGACGGAGCTGCCGTCGACCCACTGATCACCTGTCGTCAATCCCTTGTCGATTCGAGGCTGGTTGATACCGCTTCGTCGATGCGATTGCTATCGATCGAACCCGATGTCGGTGCCGGCAGGGTGCCGTCTTCGATTTGACGAGCAACCAGGTCCTGGAGGGTCTTCAGACCTCGACCAAGGTTCGATTCGAGCACCCGCCGTCCCACCAGGTTGCAGGCGACCCGCCTCAGCAGCGGACCGCGTGCCTTTCCGACTCTGGCGAGGACCCGGGTGCCACCACCATCAGGCGTCAGCTTGAACTGTATGAGCACGGTTGTCTTGGCGATGGGTGTTGTGTCCTCGGTCGTGATCTGTTGGAAGGGGTGCCAGTCGAGGATGGTCTGGGTGGTTACGCGATTGTTGCCGTGAAAGCATTCATAAACGCTGCCGCTCGCAATGCGTCCGTCCTTTCGGTTCAGGGTGCGTTGTTTCTCGGAGTGGACAAAGATCGCCCGATACTCGGGAAGCGTGAGAATTTCCCAGGCAACTGCAACCGGAACCGGCAGATCTCCGGCGATTTCGACCAGTGTGTCATCGGCCGATATCTCGATCCGTAGCTCTTCGGCTTTTTGCTCCCATACGGGATGCATGTCCTGTATCCAGAGGTCGAGCGGGCCCACCTCTTCATATTCTTCCCGGTGGCTCACCAATCGATCCGTGAATCCATTGAGGCCAAGCGCATCAATGGCCGCATGGGTATACAGGGTGTATGCGCGCAAGCCGGTGGTTTCGGTGATCGAGTTCTTTGTCAACCGATGGATCGTGATCACGTCGGGTCCCAGGAGCTCGTGTCTTCCATCGAGATCTTGGAGGGAGAATGCGCCGCGATGCACGAAGAACTTCAGGTCGAGGCTCGAGATGTTTGCGCATGCATTGCAGTCGCACGTCGTGTTCAGCACCATGAGGTCGATGGCACGTCGAAATGCCGCATAGGTGTCTTCGATCATTTCGATGAAGGTCTGGCCACCCAGCGCTTTGCCTTCGAGGCCATAGCTGAAGACAGCATCGCCTTCCAGTTTTGAGACGACGAGTGGCGGCCTGGCACCCTCGATGAGCAGTTCCATGAGGGAGCGGAGTATGCCCTGAGCATGCTCGAGTTCAGAGGAGGTGAGGTACCGGGTGTAGCCGGTGATGTCGGCGATCAGCAGGAATCCCTGCTTCGTAGAGCTCACGAAATTCTCCAGGCCACGGCAACGAGTCTATGTGCGGGATTCAACCTGAGCCGTCGGCCTGAGACATACGGGAAGCACCTTCTTGCTTGGCTGCATGCACGATCTGGTCGATGCGTTTCGCCCGTGTGTCCGGTCGCCTGGCGTCTGCCAGATACACCAGCGTGCCCTTACGACGTGAAGGCCGCAGCGCTTCCCAGGCTTCCCACGCATCGTTGTCTCGCAGAGCGGTTTCCAGGTCGCCGGGTAGCTCGGGTGTCCGATCCTTCGGGTCGAACGTAACGGTGATGTGTACCTGGTCACCTGGACCTTTGCCGATGGCGGCCCGGACGTCGGCGTTGAGGAACAGTCGATGGCGACCCCCGCCGGTAGGGACCAGCGTCGAGATGATTGGCGCCGTGTCGGCCGTCCCGCTCACCGGTATATTGCCTTGAATCCCGAACGACTTGCTCACTTGTTCAGGAACGTCCATGGCCACATTGTTGATGTGGGCGTAGTTAGACGGAATCTCGTAGAGCACCCCTTCGAACGACTGTTTGTCCGTATCAGGCACACGCTCTCCCATATCGGCGTATTCAGGCTACGACAAGACCACGTTTCAGCCCAGCGCCATAAGTCGGTGTGCCAATGTGAGGACGTGCATCCGAAACCTCCGGTCCGCCAGTAGCGTCTGAAGGGTATGAAACGGCTGTTCCTGGTTTGGATGATCTCGGCGACACTGGCGATTGCGGCCTGTGGCGAGGATACGACTGCATCGTCGACGTCCAGCTTGACGTCGACCTCAGCTCCGTCGTCCACTACGACCTCGACGACCATGCCAGATGCGAGCGATGAGATTGACGCGGACTGCTCCACCGCCTACGGGCGAGTCGCCTATATCGAACTCTTTGATAC
>JABDOU010000174.1 GCA_013043085.1 Acidimicrobiia bacterium | reverse complement strand
GCATCGTCAAACCGGGGAGCTCTCAGCAAGCGCACGTCGCCACCGAGCCATGAGTCCTCACGGATGTCCTGTGATGTAGGCACCCCGGAAGGATTGGGCGAAGTTGTAGAGGGAAAGCTTGTTGGCCTGATTGTTATTCCGATCTCATGTGTCGGCGCGGCGCCACGGAGCGTGGTCACATCGTAATCGCGATATTCCGTTGTTCGCCATCGATCCAGGAGATTTGGGTCATAGATTGAGGCTCGTTTCCGGAGCCTCAACACGGAGCTCGCCTGTTCAGAGCCAGCCGCTCTTTCGGAATGCGCGGTACAAGAAGCCGGCAACGAGCGTCATGATGAGCACCACGATTGGAAATCCCCAATCGCTGTTGAGACCCGGCATGCGATTGAAGTTCATGCCGAAGATGCCTGCGATCAACGTCGGGACGACTGCAACTGCCACCCAGGACGAGATCTTGCGCATATCTTCGTTTTGGGCGACTCCTGCCTGGGTGAGGTTGGCTTCGAGGATGCTGTTCAAGAGATCGCGAAACTGATCGACCTGGGTCGAAGCACGCAACGCATGGTCATGAATATCCCGAAAGTACTCCTTTATATCGCTGGAGATCGCGGGAATGTGACCCCGCATGAGCCGTTCGAGAGGGTCCAGGAGCGACCGAGCCGCCGATTGAAACTCGAGCACCTCCCGCTTCAGAAGGTAGATCCTCTCGGCAGGGTTCTTCCACTCGGCCGAGAACACTTCAGCTTCGACTTCGTCGATGTCTTTGCCGAGACCATCGACCACCGGGGCATATCCGTCCACCACCCGATCCATAACGGCATAGAGCACCGACGCCGGCCCAAGTTCGAGAAGGGCTGGTTCGCGTTCGAGACGGCGGCGAACAGCAGCCAGGGAGCTTGCCTCGCCGTGGCGAACCACCACAATGAACTGCTTGGAGAGGAAGATATTGATCTCACCGAAGTCGACGTCTTCGGTCTTGTCGATGTAGCGGGCAGTCTTGAGGACCACGAAGAGGGTGTCGTCATACACCTCGAGCTTCGGTCGCTGATGGGCACTGATGGCATCTTCGACCGCCAGCTCGTGCAGGTCGAATTCTTTGCGCACGGCCTCGAACTCGGGTTCCGTTGGTTCGAACAGGCCAATCCAGACGAACCCGTCGCCCACTGCGCTCGCGGCGCCCTCAATTGTTTGGGTGCCGGGTCGCCTGACCCCGTTCTCATAAATAGCGCAATCAACAATCACGCGGCCATTATCCCCCACCCGCACTCTTTCTCATGTGCTAGTAGCAAATCCCGCCCGGTCCCTTGATCGCCGCGTTCCGATCTTGACCTTTGGGTTGGGGCCGACCACGGTGATCATCGATACGCGTCGCGTGGTGACCGAGGCTCACATCATGTCGTTCTCCGCGTCGAGCGCACATTCCCGGCTCCGGGAGTCAGGCACCGGATTTCAGTTCGAGTCTCCTCAGGAATTGAGCATTCAGGGCGACGATGACTGTTGATGCGCTCATCAGAGCTGCACCCGGTGCAGGACCTAGAACGATTCCCGCCCACGCCAAAACACCAGCGGCCAGCGGGATCGCCACGACGTTATAGCCGGTGGCCCAGACCAGATTTTGAACCATTTTCGAGTAGCTCGCCTCGCTGAGTCGGCGGATCGCCACGACGCCGCGAGGATCGTCGGACGCGAGGACCAGGCCGGCCGACTCGATCGCCACTTCCGTACCCGCCCCGATGGCGATGCCGACGTCGGCCATGGCGAGAGCAGGAGCATCGTTGACTCCGTCACCGACCATCGCAACCTTCAAGCCTTCGCTCTGGAGCTGGGACACCTTGGCGTGCTTCTGCTCAGGGAGCACCTCTGAAAGCACCAAATCGATGCCGAGTTCCCTCCCAACAGCCGTGGCCACCTGTTCGGCGTCGCCTGTGATCATCGCCACCGAAACTCCCTGCTTCTGCAGTTGCCTCACTGCTTCGAGTGATTCCGGACGAATCTGATCTTCAAGCGAGATCGCTCCTATGACTTCAGCGTCTTCGACCACATAGAGGACGGACGCACCCCTGTCGATCCAGGGCGCCGTTTCTGACTCGATGTCTTCGCCGATCGTGAGTGACCGCTCTCTTATGAGCGCGGGACCGCCGACCGCGATAGTGGAGTCGCCTACCTTTGCTTCAGCTCCTATCCCACTCATAGCTCGAAAATCGGTGGCCTCGGGGACGGTGGTTCTGTTGCGGGCGGCCGCCAGAATTGCTCGAGCAAGCGGATGTTCGGAGCTGGACTCAACCGCAGCGGCGAGATCAAGCATCCGATCGACATCGCCATCACGCGCAAACATGTCCTGCACCTTGTGTGCCCCCATGGTGAGCGTGCCGGTCTTGTCGAACAGAACAATGTCGATATTCCTCATTTCCTCGAGGGCCAATCGATCCTTGACCAATATGCCGTTTTCAGCTGCCAATCCGGTCGAAATCGACACAACGAGGGGTATGGCCAGGCCGAGGGCATGAGGGCACGCGATCACCAGAACTGCGACGGTCCGGACAACCGCCTGCTCGGTGTCGCCGAAGGCCGACCATGCGATCACCGTGATGACCGCTGCAGACACTGCGACATAGAACAGCCACGCGGCAGCGCGATCGGCCAGCACCTGTGCCCTGGACCGGGAGTTTTGGGCTTCGGCAACCAGACGCTGGATACCGGCGAGAGCCGTCTCATCGCCGACGGCGTCGATGTGCACCCGTATCGCGTTGTCGGTCGCCACGGTGCCGGCTACGACCCGATCTCCCGCTACCCGACTAACTGGCTTCGACTCGCCGGTGACCATGGATTCGTCCAGGTCAGCCTGACCCTCGGTGATTTCACCATCGGCCGGAACACGGGACCCGGGTCGTACCAGCACGGTATCGCCGACCTTCAGCTCGGAGAGGGCAACCATCCGGGTTCCATCGGCATCGACGATCTCGGCCTCATCGGGCAACAGTTTGGCGAGGGCGTCCAACGCACTCCCCGCGTCGGCAATCGCTTTCATTTCGAGCCAATGGCCTAACAGCATCACGGCGATCAGCGCTGCCAGCTCCCACCAGAACTCAAGCTCGAACGAAGTGAGCGTGTTTGCCCAGGAAGCGACGAAGGCGACGGTGATCGCCATTCCGATCAGCAACATCATCCCCGGTTCACGCTGT
>JABDOU010000147.1 GCA_013043085.1 Acidimicrobiia bacterium | reverse complement strand
AGATCAGGCAGCCGATTGTATTAAATACACAAAAGATTCCACCAGAGATGCGAGGTAAGGGCCTCGCATCGAAAAAACCACGACGTCGACCCCGACCTCGCCGAACCGCATCGCGTCGTCGGCTAGCTCGGCCGGGTCATCGTCGACAGCCCACCGGAGGTGAATGGACCGGCGAATTTCGGCCGGATCTCGTCCGACTTGTGCGCAGTGTCCAACCAGGATTTCGTTCAAGCGAACCCAATCGGACGGGTCAGGCTGGAACATGCCATCCCAGTAATCGGCAAATCGGGCCACAGTGCGCAACGTGCGTTTCTCGCCTTTGCCGCCGATCACGATTGGTGGCGTCGGCTGCTGGAGGGGTTTGGGTTCGCAGCGTGCGTCCGTTAGTTGATAGAACGAGCCATCGAAAGTGGTGGTTTCGTTCTTCAGCAAACTCACGATGATCTCGACACCTTCATCGAACCGGTCCATTCGTTCTTTCATCGTTCCCAGCGGGATGCCGTATGCCTTCGACTCGGGCTCGAACCAACCAGCCCCTAGCCCGAGATTGAACCGCCCACCTGAAATGATGTCGAGCGTCACTGCCATGTTCGCCGTGACGGCTGGATGCCGGTAATGCATTCCAGTGACCATCGACCCAATGCGAATCCGTTTGGTCGCCTGGGCAAGCGCCGCAAGCGTGGTCCAGCCCTCGAGGCAGGGCCCATCGGCCGGAGGAGTGAGCGGGTAGAAATGATCGAAGTTCCAAGCCTCGGAGAAGATCTCGATATCGTCGGCAGTTCGCCAGACTTCGAGCAGATCTGACCATTCGGCGTGCTGAGGAGGGGTCTTCACGGCGAATTCTGGCATCGGGCCTTCTGGGCTGGTTGAGACTTGATGATACGTCTTCGCCAGGTGTGGCCGCATGGAGTCGCCTCCGGCCGGCTTGATCGTCGACGCGTGGACAAAACGGTGGGGACGCGCTTAGGTGCGGCTCACAGTGCCATGCCGGTCGGTTGATGTTTCCTCAGAAGACCCCCTCGGGAATATCTGATCAACCATGTGAGGCGACGGTGAGCCGCACCTAAATCGAGTTGAAGTGCGGTCTATCGTTCCCAGTACGGCGAGATGCCGTAATGGCTATAGATATCTGATCCCCATGTGCGATCCGAAAAATCCGGCCAGTTGTCCTGGTCGAAGCCCGGGGCATTTCTGAGGGTCTCTTTGTCGACGTTTACAACGAATGCATGCGACCCGGTGTCGAGAGTCATGGCCCCGTACGGAACGGCAAACAGTTTGTTGCCTATACCGAGAAACCCGCCCATGTCGAGCACCGCGTAGGCCACCTGGCCGGTCTCGACGTCGATCATGAGATCCTTTACGTCCCCAAGGTCGTCCCCATCGAGGTTGCGGACATCGTTGCCAACGAGTGACGAAGCGCTCAATGTTGTGCGATTCATGTTGTCGTGAGTCCTTTCGAATGTTGTTGTGTCATCTTGTTGTTGTGTGCTTTGTTGGATCTGATCCCGGTCCTTTTTAGAAGACCAAAATCAGGATCAGGATGATCAGAATTAATGTTCCGACTCCGATATACATGCTTCCTCCTCTCGAGTGATGTATGACTGACGAATAGCGTGTTGCTGGCGAGTTACCTGCTGTTGACGAATTCCCCCGCCCTTGATCCGTTGGCGCTCTCCTGGACCAGAGCAGCATCGGCTTTGTGGTGGAATTGCTCTCCGAGCATCCCGCCGACATATCCGCCGAGCAAGCTTGCAACGATGCCTGCTGCACCGGCCGCAACGGCCTTGAGCGTCACATCGTCTGCGCCAAACTGAGAGAACCAGTCGGGCAAACCGGCAACCGCAAAGGCGTTGTAGTCGGCGCCGACAAACTTGCCGAGGGCTCCGAAGATGGCGACAAGCAGCACGAACAAAAGTGCGGCCCCGGCTCCATTGATGCCCCCGTCGTAGCGGGCGGAACGGCCTGCGGCCACGCCACCTACGAAAAACGCAACGAACAGCGCTGCCAATGCAACCAACGCGCCTACGACTTCAACCTCGGTGAGATTGCCGTCGACGTCAATAGCGTTCAGTTGATACGAGATAGAGGCATCACCCGCTGCAATGAGCGCTCCCAGCAGGACCAGCACACCAAGTGCTGTGAACATGCCGAGAACGGAAGCGATGAGGTCTCCACCGCCAAAGCGGTCGACCACACTTCTCATGTCAGCTTCGGTGCCTCGTATTGTCGTTTCAGTGGTCATGTGTTACCTCCTCTCATGACACCATCCTTTACCCATTGGCGAATCGTCTCAAACTCGGAGATGCAAATGTCGAACGATTACCGATCCAGTGAGGCAGTTCAACTCGATCGCATAGCGCGTATCGTGGATTCATGGACCAAGTGCGCAAGCACCTATGAGCTGGGTGGACATAACGTCGAGCATCACGGACGTCGAGCAGATCACGCCGATCACGATCGGCGACCTACATCTCCTTGTTGTGCGCGTTAACGAGCGATGGCTGGCATTTGAAGATCGGTGTAGCCACGCCGGGTGTGCGTTCAGTCAGGATGGCGAGTTAGACGGCACTACGGCGATCTGCTATTGCCACGGTTCCGAGTTCGACATCACGACGGGAGAGGCAACGCGCCCACCGGCGGTTGAACCGATCCGCACCTTCCCGGTCCAAGCGTCGGAGAACGCAATCGAGGTCGACGTAAGTTCTGGTAGTTGAACGGGGCCGGGTCCTGCTGGATGTTGAGGGACGCCTATTCGGTGGATCGAGAGGCGAGTGGGCTCAGCTTCCATCTGCCGTAAACCACGAATGAGAGCACTGCGGCAATGACCAGATTGAGCACGATCTGCTGCGTCTCGCCCCTCGTCAGATGC
>JABDOU010000130.1 GCA_013043085.1 Acidimicrobiia bacterium | reverse complement strand
ATGCGGTAGTAACTTGGGAGAGACGTGGTGAGCGACGAATGGTCTTGAGAGATTCTCCAATACGTTCTCTCAGCTTGGCCGACAAATCATCAATCGCATCTACAATCCGTGTCGAATCCCGCGCTGTCACCCGGACCGCCGTCAGAATCTCGTTGGACTCAGCAGCAAGAAGTTGAGCTGAAAGCACATATCCCGTACCGGCTGCATTGATCTCTCCAACCAAAACGGCTTTAACCCCCTCGCGCACGGCGATCTCGCGAGCAACGGCTGCCGATACATGCACTTTAGGGGTCCTCTCCATTCTCTGGAGAGCAGCCATCAGGTCACCTGGAGACATGACGGTCAGTGTTGGTGACTGAGTGAGGTCGGTATGGATTGCTCCGGTGAGTGCCAACGCCAGCGTGGAATCACCTGTGTGGTTATCGAAGTCGGCCACTATGAGCACGTCACGCTCTTCGATCACACCCTGAGCCATCAAGGTGGCGGCCGGTCCGATACCAAGAACACGCATGGCCATATAGGCTGCCGTCGCGACCCCAAGGGCCGAGAAGGCGATGCCGCTGCCGAGATAGAAGCGACGCCAGGTGAACCACGAGTGGATTCCATCTGAAACCGGCGGTGCTTCGCCCCCCCTCCAAGCTTTCCTGCCACTTTCGGCATGTCCCGTCAGTATCAGAGGCGGTAGGCCAAGCACCACGAGGCCAACCGCAGTGAGAAACACCCAGTCAGGCAATCCAATCAGCATGACCAAAGCGTACACGATCAAGATCAGCAGTATCGACGAGCCGGCCACGAACCCCAGCTTGCTATAGGGGAAACCCGCCCTCACCAACGGCGTCGCAAATCCCAACGCGGCGGTGGTGATCTCGGATCGCAGTTCATCGGCAAAGGCCTGTGCGGACGGCTGCCGGTCGGCGGGTGATTTGGCGAGGGAGCGACTCAGCGTCTGCTCCACCTGCGGCGGTACCGTCGATCGGATACTGGTAACGGGATGTGGATCAGTGGTTAGATGCTGATGAACGAGGCTCTCGGTGGTCGGTCCGGTGAACGGGGCTTGGCCGGCCAACATCTCATAGAGAACGCAACCAAGAGAATACAAGTCACTTCGGCCATCCAGGTTCTGCTCTCCGGTGGCCTGTTCGGGACTCATATAGGCCGGCGTACCTATTGAGATCCCCGTCTCCGTCAACTTTGCGTCATCCTCCTCGGAGACGGCCCGCGCGATGCCGAAGTCGGTGACGACGGCCGACCCGCCGGACAGCATGATGTTTTCGGGTTTGATGTCCCGGTGCACGACTCCATGTGAGTGTGCATGAGCCAATCCCACCGCAGCCTCACGTGCGATTTCCAAGGCTGTCCCAATCGGCAGTTGGCTTTCGATGTTCAGCCGATCTCGGAGTGACCCCCCTTCGACGTAGGACATCACGTAGAAGAGGAACCCATCTGCCTCACCCGAATCGTGTACAGGGAGTATGTGTGGGTGAGTGAGGTTGGCGGCGATCTGGATTTCGCGATGGAACCGCTCCGGACCGAGGGCATGCGCCAACTCAGGTCTCAGGACCTTGATCGCGACCTGGCGGTGCTGCTTCCGATCCTCGGCCAAGTAGACCGTGGCCATGCCGCCGGAGCCGATCTCTCGTTCGATCTTGTAGCGATCAGCCAGTGCGACGGTCAGGCGTTCTTCGGTGCCCTGTTTGGATGCCACGCCAATGGCTCCGGTGAGAGGGTACCGCCCGACCCAACCCAATCAACTGACTAGAGCAAGATGATGACGGGAAGGAGTAATGAGCAAGAAGCGTCAGGGGCGACGAGAATCTTCGTCCATCTCCTCTTGGCTTCACTTGTGCCGATTGGGATGAGGGGGTAACGACCCATTCGGTTCCCGGCCGGAGCCGGGCACCTGCCTGATCGCCCCTATCCTGCTGCCCCAGCCCGGCGAGGTCCCGGAGGGCCGGGCCGGGGCTCACCAGGATACTGCCACTCAAGTCATGAGCGAAAGCGAACTCTGAGGCCCGTGCTTGAACCGGGCGTTACGGTGAAACGCCGATCACCTGGACCGAACGGCCCCAACTCGATGCCTTGCTGTTGAGAGCCGGTTCGCCATTTCGTTGTGGTCCAGGATGCACATCGACAGGTGGGAACTCAAGGAGGAAGACCGGGTTGCAGGTCCGGTCAGCGAGAAACGGATCCTAGTTGGATGGCAGGGTACGGATGACTCTGTTGTTCTGCCGAGCCTTTATGCGGATCCACCGGAATCTGGGGTCAGAATGAAACGTCCCACAATTGCGGCCTTCCTCCTCCTCGTCGCATGCGGTGGGGAAGCTCAGGAGGAGGCATCCAAAGTCGTACGCACGCAGATTGGCGACACCGCGGTTGTCCGAACGGTTTCCGGATCGGCCTGGCCCGGTCCGGCCCGTTGGCGGCAAGCGTTGAGCATCGGTGAGCTGGATGGCCCGCCTGAGACGGTGTTTGGGCGTATCGTCTCCATCGCCGTCCATAAGGACGGAAGGGTTTTCGCAGTTGACCGACAAGTCCCGACGATTCGTGTCTTCGCGGCCGATGGTAGGTACCTGGAGTCATGGGGACGCCGAGGCGAAGGGCCGGGAGAATTGGAGAACCCAGATGCTGGTTTGGTGGTCCTGAACGACGGGCGTGTGGCAGTCCGAGACAAGGGAAATGCACGGGTGCAGGTCTTCAGCGCAGAGGGAGAACCGCTGGACACATGGCCAGTCATCACTGGGCAGTATATCAATCGGCGGTCTTTTGGTGTCACTGGAGATACCCTGCTGAACCCGGATCTGATCAATCCGACCGATCCGCTTCCGGATTGGCGTCTGGGCCTGGTTAGGATACTTAGCGACGGGACGGTGCTGGACACCCTGCCGATTCCAGATTTCGGCCAGCACGCACATCGGTTTGTGGCCCGAAAAGGGGGGAACGCCTCCGAGATCGATCTCCCATTTGCAGCGACAGAGCATTGGGCCTGGCACCCGGACGGCTTTGTCATCCATGGGGTCGGAAATGAGTACACCATCACCCTTTATCGCCAACACGCACCTCTCAGGATCGAAAGGGAGACCGTGGCTGTGGAGGTCACCCCTTCCGAACGGGCACAGGAAGAAGAACGTGTACTCAACACCATGCGCTGGCTCGATGCCGCTTGGCGATGGAGCGGGCCACGGATTCCATCATCGAAGCCGATGTTCTCGGGGCTGCTGACAGGCCTCGACGGACGGATCTGGGTACAGCGCGACGGGACCGCATACGAGGTTGAGGACCCGGATTTCGATCCTGATGACCCCTACGACACGGAGATCCGCTGGCACCAGGAGCAAATGTTGGATGCGTTCGAGGTCGATGGGACCTTTCTTGGCACCGTACTTCTACCCAGGCACCTCGATTGGAGGGTCCCTCCTGTCCTTTGGGCTGACACCATGTGGGCAGTCACAAGAGACGAGTTGGGCGTGCAGCGCATAGCCCGTTTTGAACTCGTGTTCGTCGGGGACCGGTAGCCAGGGTGGGATCATTGTTGACCGTTTCTGACCATCGGCGTTTCCTGTAACGAACCATTCGGTTCCCGGCCGGAGTCGGGCCCCTAGCTGATCGCCCCCATCCTACGGCTCCCGCCCGGCGAGGTCCCGGAGGGCCGGGCCCGTGGTCACCAGGATACTGTCACATTAGCCAGGAGCGAAAGCGAGGCCTGAGGGCCCGAGCGGGAAACGGGCGTTACAGGATTGGTCCGGACGTCTTCAACACAACTCAAGCCCCGCCAATATCATATCAAGTTGGAGAGGCGTAGCTGACGCGCAGAAAAACCTACTTGGCCGCGATCGTGGGATCTATCTTTGGGAGAAACAGTGTGGCTTGTGATTGGAACCGAGCCCCCACGGTATATTGAGCGTACCAAGGAGGTAGTTATGTCCTCCGTCGCACCCGGCCAAACAGGGATCATTCTCCGACCCTCCGCATCCCCGACCCACTCCCACCGGACACGGTCAGTGAAAGCGGCGGTAGTGCTGGCTAGCAC
>JABDOU010000081.1 GCA_013043085.1 Acidimicrobiia bacterium | reverse complement strand
CGAGAGGCGACTGGGCTTCGAACGCCAATTCGGTGATGAACAGCGATACCGTAAACCCGACTCCGGCCAGCATGGCGAGTCCGGTCATCATCTGCCAATTGGCGCCGCGCGGCATACTGCCGATCCCGGCTTTCACTGCCAGCCATGCAAACAGGGTCACGCCGAATGTCTTGCCGAGCACCAGGCCGAACGCCACACCGAGCGCTACCCCACTCGTTATTGCCTCGCCTATCTCAACGCCATCGAAGCTGATCCCGGCGTTTGCAAGAGCGAAGAGCGGAACGACGAAAAACGACGTCCAGGGTGCCAGCGCATGCTCCAGCCTCGTGAGAGGGGCTACTGAATCGCGAGCAACCTTCGAGAGCTGTAGGACCTCGAAGTCGACCTCTTCGCGCGCGTCCTGAGTCGTTTCGTCTGCTGAATACAACTCGATCGTGCGCCTCGCCAATGCGTCGTACTCACGGCTCGAGTAGAAGGGCCTCGCGGGCGTTATCAGACCGACTGCCACGCCCGCCAGGGTTGCGTGCACTCCGCTTTCCAGCATGGCGTACCACGCCAGAATTCCCAGCACCCAGTACACCCCCGTGAGCCGTACGTTCGTGCGGGAGAGAATGTAAATGAGAGCCAGCAATGCGATCGCAGCCAGCAGCCAGAAGAAAGCGAGATCAGTGGTGTAAAAGATGGCGATGACGGCTATTGCACCAATGTCGTCGACGATTGCCAAGGCAAGCAAGAAGAGCTTGGCCGTCAGAGGAACCCGGCTGCCGAGTAATGCGACAATGCCAACCGAGAATGCGATGTCGGTTGCCATGGGGATTCCCCACCCCGGTCCGGCGCCTTCGATCCCGGCCGCAAATGCCACGTAGATCAGCGCAGGAACAACCATCCCGCCGACTGCGGCGATGGCCGGTAGCGCAGCAGTTTTGGCATCGTTCAGCTCACCGAGAACCAATTCTCGTTTGATCTCCATGCCGACCACGAAGAAGAACAAGACCATCAGTCCGTCATTGATCAGATGTTTGATCGATTCGTCCAGAATGTGCACGTCACCCAACTCCACAACCACGTGGTAGTCGAGCAATCCGAAGTAGGAATCTGCCGAGGCCGAGTTCGCCCAGATCAAGGCAACGACGGCCATGATGAGCAGAATGACGCCAGAGGAGGCCTCCAGGTCCATGAAACGCCGCACCGGTCTGACGAACAGTGTGGGCACCGTGCGATCGGACTGCACCCAGGTGGGGCGTCGCTTGATGGGGGGTTCGACGTGAGCCATGGCCGGACAAGGCTACCGGCATCTTGCGACACTGAAGTTCTGTTGACACCTGCTCCGAATGTCCGACCGGTGGCCTACCCTCCGGCACATGGACCGGCTGATCAAGGAGTGGATCGACGACCCCGACGTTGCCGGCCGTTTGGCCCACATCGAGATCACTCCTGAGCGCTCGCCGGCCTATGCGGACATCGAACTTTCTCCTGGAATGCGCGCCCGGCTCGACTCTCTTCAGATCTCAGGCTTGTACGGTCATCAGGCTGAAGCCGTTGAGCTGGTGCGGGGAGGCAACCACACCGTCGTCGTTGCGGGCACCGCCTCCGGAAAATCGATGGCCTACCAGATTCCGATCGCCGAGGCCATTGAGGAAGAGCCCATGTCGACGGCAATTGCCATCTATCCGACGAAAGCTCTCGCCCAGGATCAGCTACGCGGTTTTTCGACCTTTGACTACAAGAAACTGGTCGCTGCAACCTATGACGGGGACACCGATCGAGCTCAACGCACCTGGGTACGCAAACACGCCAATGTGCTCCTCACCAATCCGGACATGTTGCACGTCGGCATCCTTCCCAATCACGGGCGATGGGCCGACTTTTTCCACCGCCTCCGGTTTGTCGTCGTGGATGAGATGCACATGTTGAGGGGGGTGTTCGGAACTCACGTGTCCATGACGCTACGAAGGCTGCGTCGCATAGCTGATCACTACGGATCGCAGCCTACGTTCGTGTTCACTTCGGCCACTATCGGCAATCCGGATGATCTGGCATCCGCTCTCATCGGCGACGAGGTCGAGGTCGTCGACCGCGACGATTCTCCAACCGGGCGGAAACACTGGGTGCTGTGGAACCCTCCGCTCGATGCAGACGATCCTGAGAGCGGCGATCGAGGTAGCCCAATCGCCGAATCCGCTGACGTCATGGCACGGATCGTCGAGCACGGCCATCCCACGATCGTGTTTGCCAGGAGCCGAAAGGCAACCGAACTCATCTATGCCAGGGTGAGAGATCGGCTTCCATCGGCGCTCGCAGACCGGGTAGCACCCTATCGGGGCGGCTACAAGGCAGCCGATCGGCGAGAAACCGAACGGCGTTTGTTTTCGGGAGAACTGATCGGCGTCGTTACGACAAACGCGCTCGAACTCGGTATCGATATTGGCGGCCTCGAGGCAGCG
>JABDOU010000052.1 GCA_013043085.1 Acidimicrobiia bacterium | reverse complement strand
CACTGCAGGGTGCGAGCCACACAACGTCTCCATCGTGGAGGACGCTGCTGAGGCGCTCGGGGCCGACTACCGGGGACGGCCCGTCGGAGGATTCGGCCGCTGCGGAGCTTTCTCCTTCAACGGAAACAAGATCATCACAACGTCGGGCGGTGGAATGCTGGTGTCGCATGATCGGGAGCTCATTGACCGCGCACGGTTCCTGTCCACGCAGGCTCGCGATCCCGGCCCCCACCATGAGCACTCGGTTGTTGGGTACAACTACCGGTTATCCAACATCCTCGCCGGAGTTGGACGGGGACAGCTGCGACACCTGAACGAGCGGGTCGAGGCCCGCCGCCGCAACTTCGACACGTATGTTGAGTTGCTCGGTGCTCTGCCGGGGGTCGAGTTCATGCCGGAGGCTGACTACGGGCGAAGCAATCGATGGCTCAGCTGCCTCACGATCGACCCGGCAGCCTTTGGATCGGACCGGGAGCAGGTCCGTGTGGCGTTGGAGGCGAAGAACATCGAAGCGCGGCCGCTGTGGATGCCGATGCACATGCAGCCGGTATTTCGCGGTCGGCCGGTCGTGGGAGGGGATGTCGCCGAGGACCTCTTCGACCGGGGGCTGTGTCTCCCCAGCGGGTCGGCCCTGACCCGGCCGCAACTGGAGCGGATCGCGTCGATCGTGGCCTCGTGTCACCGCCCATAGAGCAGAGCCACGCTCAGTCGAGGATCATCGTCTCCGGATGCTCGCGATACCAGTCGATCGTGTGGCGGAGGGCCTCTTCGATCTCAATCCGCGGCTCGTATCCCAGGATGGCGCCGGCCTTGCGGGTCGACGGAACCCTCAGGTCGATATCGGAATGCTCGATGTGCTCGAACACGATTTGAGAGTCGGATTCGGTCAGCTGGAGTACCCGCTTTGCCAGCTCATAGATCGTGAGTGTGTTGCGAGAGTTCCCGATATTGAAATCGCTCCCGACCGCCTCGTCTGTATCAAGCATCGCCATGATGGCGTCCACGAAGTCGTCGATGTAACACCAGGAACGCACCTGGGCGCCATCGCCATATACGACCAGGTCTGATCCCTTCAGGGCGGCCGAAATGAACCGCAGCACAGCGTGGTCGCCGGTTCTTCCGGGGCCGAAGACGTTGAACGGCCGAACGATGGTCACCGGCATCCCGAATTCCCGGTAGTAGGCAAACGCCAGGTGTTCGCCCGCCAGTTTCGAAATCGAGTACGACCAGCGGGCCTCGTCCACCGAGCCGATTGATGCGACGTTCGCCTCATCGACTCTGAACGACGAGCCTCCGAACACCTCCGAGGTCGAGAAGTAGATGAGGCGCTCCAACTCGGGACAGTGCGTGTGGGCGGCCCTGATGAGGTTCACCGTTCCGAGCAGATTCGTCTCGATCGTGCTGCGAGCGGCCTGTAGAACCCGGTTGACGCCGACAACAGCCGCCGCATGGATGATCACATCGACGTCCTGGACGGCCTCGCTGATGCGGTCCTGATCACGAATGTCGCCCTCCAGGGTCGTCACGCTGGGATGCGAAGTCAGCGCGCTGTAGTTGATCGGCTGATCGGCGCCAAACGAGAGGTCGAACAGGGTCAGCTCATTATCCTCGACCAGGCGTTCGCCTATCGAAGTCGCGATGAAGCCGGCACCGCCGGTGATGAGGATCTTCTTGCCGAGCACTACTGGCATGGTTTCGGCTCGTTCCCGGTACCGCTAAAGGCGTTCGGCCTGATCGAGTTTGGTGACACCCCGGGTGTCTAGCACCAGCGCAGCAGCTAGGCAGACCCCATCGATATCGATATCGTCGTGCGGTGTGTGGATTATAGAAAGGTCGCTTCCAGCGGCTGCCGACGTCGCCTCGACGTGGCGGCGCAGCACGATCCCGTCGACGATGAAGGAGTCGACGTGCGGATCTACGAACTCGACCGTTATGCCCGCTGCCATGAGCTCGCGGGCGACCGCTGTTGCCGGTGTCTCCCGGGTGTCGCCGACGTTCGGCTTATAGGCGACGCCAACTAAGAGAACCGTGGCACCGTGCGTCTCGGAGCCCGCTCCGGTGAGCATCCGGATCGCCCGCCTGGCGACATAGCGTGGCATGTACTCGTTGATTTCCTGGGCCAACTCGATGAACCGGAACTGCTCGCCGAGCTCCCGTACTCGAAAGGACAGATAATTCGGATCGATCGGGATGCAGTGTCCGCCGACGCCGGGACCCGGGTAAAAGGCCTGGAAACCGAATGGTTTGGTTGCCGCTCCCCGAATCGTTTCCCAGATATCGACCCCAAGCTGCTGACAGAAGATCGCCAGCTCGTTGACCAGCGCAATATTGACATGGCGATAAGTGTTCTCGAGAAGCTTGGCCATCTCGGCTTCGCGGGTACCGGACATCGCGACCACTTCGGAGAACTTCTGATAGAGCATGGCCGCCCGCTCGGTCGACGCCGCATCGATCCCGCCAACGAGCTTTGGCGTGTTGTGTATTCCGTAGGTGGTATTGCCCGGGTCGATCCGTTCAGGCGAGTACGCCAGGTAGAAATCCTCGCCGGCGCGAAGCCCCGACCGTTCCTCGAGGATGGGAAGGACGATCTCATCGGTAGTCCCGGGATACGTCGTTGACTCGAGGATGACCAGCTGGCCTGGCTGCAGATAGTCGCCGATGGCCTCGGAGGCCCCGATGACAGCACTCAGATCCGGAAGTTCGCCTCGCAACGGCGTCGGCACACTTATCGTGATCGCGTCCGCTCGCGCCAGCATCGATGAGTCCGTCGTCGCCACGAACCCGCCACCTATGGCTGCTCTGAGGTCGTCAGACGAAACATCTTCGATGTAACTGTTGCCGGCGTTCAGGTGAGCCACGCGATCCTCATTGATATCCAGACCCAGGACGCGAACGCCGACGCGGCTTGCCTCGACCGCAACGGGAAGGCCGACGTACCCGAGGCCGATGATGGCGAGGTCAAAGTCCCGGGGATCGGCGGTGCGCTCCGGGCCTGGTGTCCGGGCGGGACCGGACGGCCGGTAGGAGGGCGCGATGTCGGGCCGTTGCTGGGCATGCTCGACCAGGAGTTGGCCGAGGGACTCGACGAGTGGAGGAAGTACTTGCACCCGCAGGCCGAGGTCCCGACCCACGTCGGCAATGCGATTCGCCACTCCCACCGGCGCCGACGGGATTGCCACCAGCAAGGAATCGGCCCCGTACCGCCGCGCCACGGCGCGCAGATCAGCGCTGGTGCCGATAACGGGCATTCCGTGATAGCGAACCCCACGCTTGGTCGTGTCATCGTCCAGGAACGCGACCGGCTCGAACTCAGAGGTGGGGTCGTTCCATATGGCTCGCACGGATGAGATCCCCGCTTCGCCTGCGCCAAACACGAGGATCCGATGCGGGCGACGGTGGATCGATCGTTGCTGCTTCTCGTACGAGATCCGGGTGACGTAGCGAGCACCGAATGCCCCGAGCAAGTGCAGAGCTCCGGCACCGACCACGGCCCCGCGGGGGACGAAGGGTGTCGTCACGAACGTGGATAGCGCCAAGACGAGCGCGGTTACGGCTGCCGTGACCGAGGCTACCCAGACCACCTCGTCGAATGATCCGAGGCGCCACTTGCCCCGGTACAGCCCGATCGGAAAGCCGATGGCGAGTTGGCTCCCGGCCGCGACCATGAAGACAACGGCGAGACGAGCCTCGTCGACCGGAGCCCACGAGAAATCGAAGCGGATGTAGGTCGCCGCGGCCAGCGCACCCAGCCAAAGCGCAACGTCGGCAGTGATCAATCGGAGATGCCGGACCCGTTCTCTGAGCCGGGTGCCGCCATCGGGGGCCGGCTCCCCTTCGCGTCGAACGGCCAACATCGCCACGGTCCGCCCCAGGATCTGCAGATCCGTTCCAAACGAGAGCTGGTCCACGTACTGGATGTCGAAGTGGATGTTTTCCATGAGGTCGCGACCGTCGCCCCGTGCTTCCACCTGCCACAGGCCGGTGATCCCGGGCTTGACCCGATGGCGCTCGAGCTCCCAATCGGCGAGGCCCCTCGCCTCTTCCGGAGAGATCGGGCGGGGTCCCACCATGCTCATATGCCCGAGCAGCACGTTCCACAACTGAGGAAGTTCGTCGAGGCTCGTTTGTCGGATGAACTCCGCAACCCGCCTCCGATAGCTGTGTGGGTCCACTGATCCGTCGAGAACCGTGCGGAGTCGAAATAGATCAAAGACCCGTCCGTTGCGACCAACGCTGGGCGATCTCTCAATGGGCGGAACACGCAGCACTACCCGCACGACGGCGACGATGATGAGGAGCACGGGAAGGCTGAACACGCCGAGAACCAGTACAACGAGCCGATCGAGTACGGGCTTGCCGAAGCGCGCGTACAACGAGTCGTATCGTGCGCGATCACTCTCGGCGGGGGTGGCTGCGCCCGTGTTTGGTTCTCTGCTCACTTCGCACCTTCGAACTGTCGTTCGGCACCTGCCGTCGACAAGGCTTGATTCGGCCCGTCGAAACCAACGCTTGACAGCCGCCGGTGGTCGACCGACCGCGAGGGAACGACGAGAACCGAGCTCGTCCGATCAGTGATCATGGTCGCTCGATAGTCCGAGACGGCGGCCAACCGCCCTGGCGGTGAGGCGGACCGGACGGAGAGCAGGATAGAGAAACGACGCCCGATCGGGCAGGTCGACCCAGTCGTAATCCTCGAGCCTCGGTTGGAAGAGAAACCCTCGCATATATCTGAGCTGGTCGACAAATCGTTCTTTCGTGTCGAGCGTGAACCGCAAATGTTCCGATCGGTCGTACTCCGGTCCGGCGGCCGAAACGAAGCGTTGCTGGATCACAAGCTGGGTGAGTTGGACAGCCTTGGTGTCGGCGCCGGCTGCGTCGAGGACCCAAGCCGGAACTGGGGAAGACAACAGCGAATGGCTCAGCAGCGTCGCCATATGCACAGTACGCAGGCTGCCCGACCGGCGTGCCTCATCGAGAATCCCGCTCCAGTCCAATCCCGGGTGAGTCCGCATGAGCTCCCCGATGTCGCAGACCCATTTCAGCCGATCCCAATGGTGGCGCGCTCCATGGGCGCTCAGGTACAAAAAGAGTGTGTCAGGTGGGATCGCACGCACCGGTCTGCCGAGAAGCGAGACCCGCTCGTCTGTGTTCCACAGTGACTCCTCTATCGGGACCGACAGGGCCTTGCGCATCGTCGTGCCCCACTGCAAATCGATGTGAATGTCGCCCTTCACGAACGCATGGGCGGCCGTATGGCCGAGGTAATGGCTTCGGGTCGGTTTTCCCGGTCGGGCTGGCGAGTACCCGAGGTTCTCCAGAGTCTGAACTGCAGAGAGATAGTCGTCACGTGGCACCAGGATGTCGAGATCGCCAAACGATCTGAGATGGATGCTGCCGTATGCAGCAACTGCCAACGAAGGTCCTTTGTAGGGAATGGCCGGAATGTCCGCGGCGTCGAAGGCGGCGAGGGTGGTGAGCAGTTCGTGGGTGAGAAGCATGTTTCGCGCCGCCACGGCTCTAGTGAATTGGGTGAGGGTGTCCGCGGTCTCTTTCGGTAGAAGCCCGCGATAGTGCCCAAGCAGGGTGGAGGCCACCAGCGGGAGGACCTGGTGCCTCGTAGCCGTCACCTGGATCGTGGCCCAGTCCGGGGTAGCGTCGACCAACTCGCGGATACGCCGATCTGCTTCGTTGTCAATCCCCGTGCGGGCAGCGAGAAGCGTCAGCTCAGTATCCGGAGCCATCCCAGCTGTGCCATCGGCGAACCCCGTCGCCCGCGTGTTGTTTTCCATAACTCTCACCGTGTCTGCCCCGCCACAGAGGGTACTGGGTAACTACCAGGGCTGCACTTGGCATCAGCGGTGCGGGTGATCTGATCTGACCAGATCTTGGGTGAGAGTTATTGCACGCAGCACGGAGCGGGTGGTGTGATAGCCGGTCTTCCACGCCCAGCCCTTTTTTCCGCGCGGGCAGCCAAACACGTCGATGGTGTCGTGCCATTCGCCTCCCGCCCAATCGGCCTGGAGTCGCTCGATCCACTGCAGCGTTTCTTCGAAGATCCCGTACCTGCTACTGCTGTTGCCTGCGGTCAAGGCAGCGACGAGACCCTCGGCCTGAACCCACCACTGCTTCTTGAGCGCCCCTGCCGGCCGTCCCGGCTTGCCCTGGAAATAGAAGCCGCCGTGACCACGATCCCAGCCCCAGCGCACGACTTCGTCGAACACCGGCTCGTAGCTGTGCGGTCGTGCCCCTATCAGTTCGCGTGCTGTCCGTGCCATCCACACTC
>JABDOU010000375.1 GCA_013043085.1 Acidimicrobiia bacterium | reverse complement strand
TGTCCGGATTGCAGAGAAAGGATGATGACCCGGGACCCGGGCGAAGTTGAAAGTATTCGTCGAGTCGCGGACAACCCGCTCATGCCGGAGAGTACGAGGTCCATGAGAACGATGGATGGCTGCCAGGTGGCAGCCATCTCGATCGCCTCCTCACCGTCCGAGGCCAGTGCAACGACAACCAGGTCCTTCTGGGCGCCTAAGAACGAAACTACCGCCGACCCGAATGCCGGGTGGTCGTCGACCACGAGGATGGAAATCACGATTGAACCACCGATGAATAGAAGGCCAACTGTGGGGAGGTGCCGCAAAATTATGCACGGCTGTTCGCCGAGTATGAATCGGTAATAGCCTTAGAAAGCCCCCATCCTGGCACCCACCGTACAGGTGTCGTGATCTCAGAACTGCGGTGGGCGTGGCCCCACCCACCTACCTCACAGATCCGGTTCTATGCTCGAAATTCCCTGACGAATCGCGTACTTGGTGAGCGCGACGACGTTATGCAGGTTGAGTTTCCTCATGATGTTCTCACGATGTGTGCTGACCGTTTTGGCGCTTATGAACAAACGACCGGCGATCTCACCGGTGCCGTTTCCTTCTGCAATCAGCTGGAGGACCTCGCGTTCGCGATCGGTGAGCCGGGGCTCTGCCGGCATGGATGCCCTGTGGGCGAGATGGTCGCGCACGAAGTCGCCTGCGATGGTTGGGCTGAGGAAGATCTGCCCGAACGCCACAGCTCTCACCGCCGCAGCCAGTTCTGTGAGGTCGGCCGACTTGACGACGTAACCGGAAGCACCCGCCTCCAGCATGGAGGACACGATATGCGGATCGGCGTGCAGCGATAGACAAAGAATCCTGGCGGTCGGCATGAGGGCGATAATCCGCCTGGTCGCCTCGATTCCGTTCATACCTGCCATCGTTACATCCATGATGATCACGTCCGGCCGAAGCTCCTGAGCTGCCGCTACGGCCGACGTGCCGTCAAATGCCTCGCCGATGACTTCAATTCCCGATTCCTTCTCCAGCAGCGACCGAAGTCCCTGGCGCACAATCGAGTGGTCATCCACTACGAGGATGCGAATGCCGCCGATCATGTCTCATCCAGTAAGGGAATGGTGAGCACGATCTCGGCTCCCGAACCGGGGCTCGAGGTGAATGCCACCCGTCCATTCAGCTCTCGCAATCGCTCTCGGATGATCAAGAGCCCGAACCCTGATGCAGGCACTCCACTCTGGCGACGTGTGTCAAACCCAATGCCATCATCGCGCACCGTTGCTTCCGCGTATCGGTCGTGACGTGCGATTCGCACCCAGGCAGTGCGCGCCCGGGCGTGTTTGCCAACATTGACGAGCAGCTCACGGACCGCACGCAGCAAGGCTTCGGCTTCCTCTCGACCCATTGGCTTCGGAAGCCCGTCGGTTTCGAAACGCCCGTCGATGTTGTACCGCTCTGCAATTCGGGAGGTCAAGTGTTTGAGTTCGTGATCGATTCCGAGTTCAGGCATGAGTGGCGTCATCAATTCAAACGTGAGAGATCTCGATGAAGACACGGCTTCTCCGACGAGATCGCTCACCTGTTGTATTGCGGTCCTGACATGAGGATCGACTCCGGCACCCTTCAGTTCGGCAAGCCGGAGTTGAGCGGCGACCAGGGTTTGGCCGAGGTCGTCATGCAACCCGCGCGCGATTCGGGTTCGCTCGTCGTCAACGGCACGAGAGAGTTTGACCGCCATAGCCGAAAGGGCGTTTCGATAGGCACCAAGCTCGGCAAGGTGGGACGAGTCGCAGGGCGGTGTATCGGTAGTTGGCTGTGTGCCGTCGTTCGCGTCAGGCGCCGACGCCTGGGATGCACGGTCGGAAGGGGGATGTTGTTTGGCCGATGAATCTTCCATAGCCGAGAAGTTGGATGAAGCCTCTCCGGCGGATGTTTGTCCCGTTTGAGGACCCGTCGATGTATGGCCCATTGATGACGTTTGGCCCGCTGTCGCCCGTCCCACTGCGTGTCCCTCTTTCGTCTCTGCCCTCGTCGGTCGTCAGGCCCATTCCCGCCCGAGCCTGCCCAAGTTCCGGGTACGCATATCAGAAATCCTGCGCTGCGTGTCCGGAACTCCCGCTCCGTGACCACTCTAGTCACGCTGAGCGGCGGGAAAAACCACACGCGAAAAACAGTCTTCGCGCCCCTGTTCATTGCTAAACCTTGCACGTTGGCCAGATTGTTGGACGCGCTCCGACACGGGATCTCGCACTGTGGAGGTACGCGCTAGAGAGGTTCGAACGTAGCCGTGAAGTGCCGCAACCAGGGCGCCTGCTCGAGGATGCGGTAACCACGCATGTCATCCGACCGTTCGGCAACGGCGATGACAACCTCACCGACGTAGTCGATATGTGACTGGGTATACGTGCGCCTCGGCACGGCCAGACGCACCAGCTCCATCGGCGCAGGCAGCTCTGATCCGTCCGCTTGTGGTTTGCCGAACATCACAGAACCGATCTCGACCCCCCGGACGCCCCCTTCCAGGTAGAGCTCAACTGCGAGGGACTGTGCTGGATACTGGTGGGCGGGGATATGAGGCAGAAACTCCTTTGCGTCCAGGTAGACGGCATGGCCTCCCGGCGGTCGAACGATGGGTACGCCGGCAGCACCGACTTTGTCAGCCAGGTACGCGGTAGACCGGATGCGATACTGGAGGTACTCCTCCTGGAGGACCTCGGTGAGGCCCTGCGCTATAGCCTCTAGATCGTATCCCGCGAGGCCGCCATAGGTTGGAAACCCTTCAGTGAGAATCAGGAGATTTCGGCATTCTTGGGCGAGGGCTTCGTCGTTCATCGCCAGAAATCCGCCAATGTTGGAAAGACCGTCTTTTTTGGCCGACATGGTTGCTCCATCCGCCAGAGAAAACATCTCTTGTGCGATCTCCTTCGGCGTCCGGTCTGCGTAGCCCTTTTCTCGTTGTTTGATGAACCAGGCGTTCTCCGCAAAACGGCACGCATCTAGAAAGAGCGGGATGTCGTACGTGTCGCAGACGTCCCGCACCGCTCGAAGATTGGCCATGGACACCGGTTGCCCACCTCCGGAGTTGTTTGTCACCGTGACCATCACGACCGGTACCTTGTCTCTCCCAACGTCTTCAACGAGGTCGATGAGGGCTTCAACGTCCATGTTGCCTTTGAATGGATGCTCGGCGGCTGGATCACGCCCTTCTGCGATCACCAGATCCCGTGCTTCGGCGTTTTGGTATTCCACATTCGCGCGTGTCGTGTCGAAATGCGTGTTGTTGGGAACGACCTGGCCTTCGGTGACGACCGTCGTGAAGAGAATCTTCTCAGCCGCCCTTCCCTGGTGCGTCGGAATGACTTCAGAGAATCCGGTGATGTCCTGGATGACATCGCGAAACCGAAAGTACGATCGGCTTCCTGCATACGACTCATCGCCGACCATCATCCCGGCCCATTGACGCGACGACATTGCGCCCGTGCCAGAGTCCGTCAGCAGGTCAATGATGACTTCGTCGGCGTGGAGCCCGAAGAGGTTGTATCCGGCACGCTCGATGGCCTCACGCCGTTGGGGGAGGGTTGGAAGGTCGATCGCCTGGACCGTGTGTATACGAAACGGTTCGATGATGGTTCTGTATGGCATATGTCCTCAGTTAATTCATTTAGCGGGCCAGTCGGCCGGGTCAGGATGCAAGACGATCAGTCCTTGGCTGCCAGCGTTGACAAACCGCTTCGGAATCTCTCGATCCCATCCCAATCGGCGGTTCCGCCGGGGGCGGGAGCCTCGGCGGGGTTCAGGTCGCCTGATTGGATAGCCATGAGCATGGTCTGGACTTCTCGCATGTACATCGCCATGGCTGACACATCGGCCGCAGTTCCCGGTGGCCCATGGCCCGCAATGATTCGCGATGGCGACAGCTCTCCGATCTGATCGAGGACGCTTGCCCACTCGCCCGGGTACCCGTCTTTGGTCTTCGGGTGCATGCCCGTCCACACCAGATCGCCCGCGACGATGATCGCATCATCTGGCAAATGCAGGAACAGGTCGCTTTCGGTGTGACCTCTGCCATAGCTCAGGATCGTGACGTTTCGTTCTCCTTCGATGTCCAAACGGTCGCCGATGATGGTGGTCGGGACGACCGTTTGGTATTCGTCGGCCTCCACCTCGAGCGCTTCGACCAGTTCCATGGTCGCGGCCGCATTGGCGATCTCCGCAGGCGAACGGGCTTCGGCCATCAGCTTCTCTCCGATCGTGCGTAACGCTGCTGCCCTGCGGTCGTATTCGGCTCGATTCGATGGGCTGTCCTCGACGATCAGTTCCCGGATGCGATCGGTACCGATGATCGAGGCGTGCGCGAAAGCCTGGTTTCCACGTACGTGGTCGGAATGCCAATGGCTGTTGACAACCAGGGTCGTCTCACGTCCCGTCAGCCGGAGCGCTTCCTCTCGAAGCTCGGTGGCTGCG
>JABDOU010000022.1 GCA_013043085.1 Acidimicrobiia bacterium | reverse complement strand
GTTCATACCCACTCCTATGCAACGCCAGACAACCACTCTCTGTAGTTATTGTGGCCTTGAGGTTTGCAGGCGTCAAACTTCGGAGCCGATTCGTCAGCGGCAGGCGGCAAGCAGATGGCACAGTCAGATGACTCATGTCGGCCGGCATTCTCCGAACTCATTGAACTCCCTCTACCAGAATCTCGGTTTCGGCCTAATCTCCTGGATGTGAACACCCTGCTTGAAATCATCGATCTGCACGCGTCCGTAGACGGTTCCGAAATCCTCAATGGGATCACATTGACCGTCAATCGGGGTGAGGTCCACGCGGTCATGGGTCCGAACGGCTCCGGCAAGTCAACTCTTGCCAACGTTTTGATGGGTCACCCCGCCTATACCGTCACGGGTGGCAGCATCAGGTACAAGGGTGAAGAGTTGGTTCTATCGGATGAACCGACCCCCGAAGACGAAGCACGGGTGGCCCCCAACGAACGAGCAAAGAAGGGCATGTTCCTTGCGTTCCAGTATCCCGAGGAGATCCAGGGAGTGACCATCGTGAACTTCCTCCGAGCGGCGCTCTCCAACCGAACCGGAACTGATTTGACCGTCCTCGAACTTCGCCTCAAGGTGATGGAAGCGATGAAGGACATCGGAATGGATGCAACCTTCGCCGATCGATACCTCAATGAAGGCTTCAGCGGAGGCGAGCGCAAGCGCAACGAAATCCTGCAAATGGCTGTGCTCGAGCCGGAACTCGCCATCATGGACGAAACCGATTCGGGTCTCGACATCGATGCCCTGGCGGCAGTCGCTGACGGCGTGAGCCGCATGCGAACCGACGAGCGTGGATTTCTCATCATCACGCACTATCAGCGGCTCTTGGAATACATCAAACCCGATGTCGTTCATATTCTCGTGGACGGAGCAATTGTCGAAACGGGCGGTCCCGACCTGGCGCGCCGTGTTGAAGAAGACGGCTACGACAGTTTTCGCCCGGAATCGGCTGCCGCAACTAGATCATGACGGACTGGGCCGCCATACGTGCGGACTTTCCCATTCTTTCCCGCGAGATGAACGGATACCCACTCGTCTACCTCGATTCGGCCGCAACATCGCAAAAACCACAAGCAGTACTCGATGCGATCATCGACTTCTACTCGACGACCAACGCCAATGTTCATCGTGGCGCCTATTCATTGGCGGATGAGGCGACAAGTCGTTATGAAGATGCGCGCTCCACGGTCGCCCGCTTCATCGGTGCTCAGCCCGACGAAGTCGTGTTCACGAGGGGGGCCACGTCGGCATTCAACACCGTGGCCTACGGATGGGCGCTTCGCAATGTGACCGAGGACGATCGCATTCTGCTGACCATCATGGAGCACCATGCCAACATCGTCCCGTGGCAGCTCGTTTCCGATCTCACAGGCTGCAGCATCGAGTTCGTCGGCATAACGGAATCCGGGCTCCTCGACATGGACGACTTCCATCGCCTTCTGGATGACGATGTGAAGCTGGTCGGCGTCTCCATGGCCTCCAACGTCCTTGGAACGATCAACCCGATCGCCGAGATTGCGGAGGCTGCCCATCGGGCGGGCTCTCTGGTCATCGCCGATGCCGCCCAGGCGGTTCCGCACACGAGCGTCGACGTCTACGAAACCGGCGCCGATTGGATTTGCTTCTCCGGACACAAGATGCTCGGACCAACGGGTATCGGGGTTCTGTGGGGCCGTCCCGAGATTCTGGAGGCGATGGAACCGGCAGAAGGGGGCGGAGAAATGATCTCTGACGTTCGCCTCGACGGCTCCGCCTGGGCCGCCGTGCCCCACAAATTCGAGGCCGGTACGCCACCGTTCGCCCAGGCAGTGGGGTTGAAGGCAGCAATTGACTATCTCGAGGCAATCGGAATGGACGAGGTCGAACGGCGCGAACAAGAATTGACCGAATACGCCCTCAAGTCCATGGCGGGCGTTGAGGGACTCACCGTCTACGGGCCTGCGACCGCCGAGGGCCGCGTGGGAGCCATCTCCTTCAGCCTCGCCGACATCCATCCGCACGACCTGGCGACGATCCTCGATCAGCGGGGTGTCGCCATACGTGCCGGGCACCATTGCGCACGGCCACTTGCCCGGACACTCAACGTACCGGCCACCGCCAGAGCTTCCGTCTACCTCTACAACCAGGAATCAGATGTTGACGCCCTCATCGGTGCGCTGGCCGACGCCAAGGAGCTATTCAGTGTCGCTTGAGGAGATGTACAGAGAGGTCATTCTCGACCACTATCGCAACCCGAGAAACAGAGATCCGCTTGACAAGATCGACGCGACGGCGGAGGGCAACAATCCGCTCTGCGGTGATGAAGTCACGATCGAAGTCAGTCTGAATGGGGATACGGTCGACGCCATATCGGTCAGAGGACAGGGATGTTCCATCAGCCAGGCTTCAGCATCGATGATGTCGAAAGCCGTACTGGGCAAGACAGAGAAAGAGGTCGCGGAGATCACAGATACGTTCAAGAAGATGATGGGCGTGATCGACACCGACGAGAACGTCGTGGACGACGATCGGCCTGGAGCCACACTGGGAGATCTGGAAGCGCTGCAGGGAGTTCGCAAATTCCCGGTCCGCATCAAATGCGCCGACCTGGCCTGGACCACACTCGAAGAGGCCCTCAACCGATAACGCTCGCCGACCCACTACCCATTGGAGATCAACGGGACCCGGCCATCTCGTAATGGTGATGGAGGAACGATTCAACTCCGTGCACGACGTGTCGGCTTCGGATCGAATGTCTCGCATCGAAACCGTGGGTAGCTCCGGGAATCTCGGCATACAGGACCTGATTGTCCGACACTGCTGACAGGGCTGCGACAAATTGGCGGGACTCGAGCGGAGGCACGAGAAAGTCATGAGAGCCATGCAATACAAAAAACGGTGGCGCCCCGACGGTGACGCGGGTGAGTGGTGACGCCAGATCCCATGCCTGAGGATCGCGATCCGGCGATACCTTCATGACAGTCGCCTCGACGAAAGGCCACGGATATCGAACCCGGTTGCGGTCGAGCAAATCGTGGATTCCATACAGGGGTACGCACGCCTGCACCGAGGTGTCGGCTGACTCGAAGCCGGGTTGAAGGTGCGGTTCTCCGACAGTTAGCGCTGCGAGAGCCGCAAGGTGCCCACCGGCTGATCCGCCGGTAACCGCCACATACGACGGATCAGCTCCCCACGAGTCGGCGTTTTCGCGCAGCCATCCAATGGCCCTCTTCACATCCTCGAGATGGTCAGGAAAGGTCGCTGCGGGACTCAAGCGATAATCGATACTGGCACAAAGCCATCCCAGCTCGGCCATGTGGTGGACGAGTGGCCTTCCCTGGGTATCGCGACTGCCCCGCCGCCACCCACCGCCATGAATCTGTACCAGCATCGGGAGTGGGCCTCCCGGCGATCGCGGGCGATGAAGGTCGAGACGATGCCGTTGGTCAGGGCCGTAGGACAGACCACCAATTTCTTCGATTGATTCCGGAAGCCGGGGTTGTATCAGTATGACATCGGCGAGGGCGTGGGGTACTTCTCCATTCAGTTCGATCCCGGCGTCGCCCAAAACACCAGCTACTACACCCTTCGACCGTAGGGCTCTGGCGGTCAGCACCAGCAATCCGAGCATGGAAAAGATCATCTGCCCAAGCGCAAACCACCCGAGGAATCCGCGGACCGCGCCAATCGCGACAAACCCGACAGTGACAAGGACCTGCAACACGAAATGGTGAACCGGGAACTCACCGATGACGAGAGCGAGCAGCCACAACGAGCGCTTTCGAAGGGCGTTATAGGTCAGCATGCCCGCAATGAAGCTGACAACGAAGAAGAGGGCAGTGATCACGGCCGCAAGTATTGTCGCACCGCGCCCCTATCGGGCTGCAAGCCTGAACTGTCGATCGGATGCGACCACGAGATAGATGACTGCAACGAGAACGATCGCCCCGCCGATCAATGTTGCGGTCGCGGGAACCTCCCCGGGCCATATCCACACCCAGATCGGTGCCAGGACGATCTCGGAGAGATTGAGCAACGAAACCTGCGCGGTCGGCACCGACCTGTGACCGAGGTTGAAGAGCGGAAGCCCGATACCGAGGATGACGCCGCCCGCTGCGAACCCCAGAAGAATGTCTCGAAGGCTCATGGCCAGCCCCACCGTCAGAACCGATACGAAACCAGCGACCACCACGAGCGTCCCCCCGGCGATGATGGCCGGCAAGATGGGATCGACTGAGCTGCCTTTTGAGCGGAGGAGAACGTTGTACAGCCCCAATACGAGAGGGATGAGAGCCGCGAAGACCACCCCGGCGGTCTGGCCGGCCTCTATGCCGGATCCAACCATCACGGCCACGCCGCTCATGGCCGTTGCCATAGCACCGACCGTCACCATCGACACCTTCTCGCCGAGGAATACACGACCGAACAGCGCCCCGAAGAATGGTGCTGCCGCCAATAGGAATGTTGTCAAAGCAGCCGTTGTCCGCGCCAGGGCCAAAATGAACAACATCGACATGACGGCAAGCAACACACCCGCCAGAGCGACCTTCCAGTCGATCTCGTCAAATCGGACCGGCCGACCGCGACGGCGCACATAGGCCACAACCAACAAGACCAGAGCAGTTGAGCCGCCCCGCATGGTTAGAAACTGCCAGTCGTTGGCGTTGTCCAGAGCACGGAACAACAGCGCCGTGAAGCTGAACATCACCCCGGAGATGAGGACGATCGAAGCACCCTGTCGGTAACTCAGCTCGCCTTCACCGACGAGAGCGCGCAATACAGGTGTGACCATGGAGCGAGCCTAGGACCAGGTATGCCGGGTACGCTCTCGAATCGATGGAGCTGCTCACCGGATTATTTTCAGCCTTTGGACTGTCTGTCTCAGCCGGATTGAATGCCTATATTCCGCTACTCGTCGTGGGGTTGATGGATCGGTTTACGAGCCTCCTGGAGCTTTCCAATCCTTATGACATCGTCTCGAATCCGGCCGTACTCATCGCCCTCGGCGCGCTCACCGTGGTCGAAATCGTGGCCGACAAGGTTCCGGCGGTCAACCATATCAATGATGCCATCCAAACCTTTGTGCGCCCAACGGCAGGCGCCCTGGTGTTCGCCGCCTCGACATCAGCCGCCGAGCTCAATCCAGCAGTGGCGGTGATAGCGGGACTGCTCGTGTCGGGTGGAGTCCACGCCACCAAATCGACAGTCGTCCGTCCCGCCGTTACGGCAACGACTGCAGGCATCGGCAATACTCCGGTGAGTGCAGCCGAAGACGTGGTTGCCACGGTCACTTCCGTCCTTGCCGTCGTCGCACCGATACTCGTAGCAATTCTGCTGCTCGCCTTTTCCTATCTCATCTGGCGGTGGGTCAGAAGGCTGACAAGACGCAAGCGTGAACCGACGATCACCTAGACATCCACAAAAGGACCTATCAGGACAGGGCCTGTCCGGTTGGGACGATCTGAGGACCCACATCGGATAGAGACCCACATCGGATAGACACGTCTGCACAACCCGAAAATGAAGGGAGCCCGCTTCAGTTGGCGGTGGATCCACCATCGATGACGATTGATTGACCGGTCATGAAGCTCGACGCATCCGACAGAAGGTAGACCGCGGCACCCGCGATTTCGACGGGTTGGCCGTGACGTTTCAATGCAGATTTATCATTTACCTTCTCGAGGATCTCTTCGTTGTCGATCAAGGCTTGAGCAAATCTCGTCTCGACCAGACCGGGACATACCGCATTCACCCGGATCCCAACCCCTCCGAGTTCGTGAGCGAGCGTTTGGGTCATGGAGATCACGGCTGCCTTGGTCATCCCGTATACGCCCTGTAGCGGTGCGGCCCTCATGCCGGCGATCGAGGCGATATTGACGATCGAACCCTCTCGGCCCTGAGATGCGAAGTGACGGATCGCCGCCAACGGACCTTTGACGTTCACCTCAATGGTCTTGTCGAATGCTCCATCCTCGATTCCCAACATCGGACCGAAATATGGATTGGTGGCCGCATTGTTGACAAGGCCATCGACGGCTCCAAACTCGGCTATCGCCTTTTCGAAGAGGCCCGCCACGGCTTCTCCGTCACCCATGTGCGCCGCCACGGCAAGAACCGAGCCGCCGGCAGATCGGATTTCCTCGGCGGCGGCATCAACCCCGTGCTGTTTACGCGAGGCAAGCACGACATTGGCGCCTGCGTCGGCTGCGGCGGATGCGATGGCGAGACCTATGCCGCGGCTCGCTCCTGTGACGACCACGGTCTTGTCATGTAATCCGATGTCGGCAGTCGATTGCATGCCACCTGACCCTAATCACTGACCTGAGGAACCTTGATCGCTAACCCCCGGGCTGTAGTGGCGCAAGAAATTGCTCGTATTTCGAACTGGAAAACAGTTGACCGATCTTGCGCTGCACCGTGAGTATGACGACTGTGTCTCCTGTCACAATCGCGCGCGAGACGCTCGGATACTCGGTATCGGTTGTTTGAGCCGCTGTGAGGTGTTCAAAATAGGGAGGAAGCATGTCGAGAACGTCGATGCCAAATGAATCGTGCAAAAAAACGGTGCTGCCCTCGATCAGCCGGGACGCGCCTTCGGTCGTAGCTCGGTATTCCACGAAACGCTTCGGTAGGTCAGGGTCGACGTGAGTCTCTTCGATCACTTGCCAGGAAACACCTGCGCGTTCGACGTCGGCGAGCGGTGCATCTCCCAGCCGTGAGCCAAGACCCAGTAGGCCTCGTAGATCAGCCGGAGCCGGCTGGACGGAGTCAAAGCTGATATCGCTCTCACCAAACACTCCCGCCTCGAGCGTCTCCAACAGCTCGCGAGCAGCTATCGATGCTCCGACGTCATTCCAATGGGTATCGGCCTCGAGGTACACGAGTTCTTCGGTTGCGGCAGCCTGCAGTGGCTCCCACAAACGTACAACGTCCTGACGCTCGAGGGCCCCCAAAGCCTGATTCAGCCGTCGCCAGTTCTCTTCGACGCAGGAAGATACATTCGGTAGGTGCTCTGGATAAATGCTCGCCTTATCAGGGCCTACAACAACGACGAGCCGTTTTCCTGCGCCGGCATACGCATCTTGTAGCCGTGCCACATTGCTCGCAATGGTCTCCGGCCAGCGATCATCGAAACAATCCTGATCGAGGGTCGGGGTGTAGTACAGCCACCCGTCACGACCTAGCGTTACAACGGGATTCGCCGACTCGTTCAAGGCAAGAGCTACTTCTGCCACCGCTCCAACTGCGAGATCTCTCCCTGGCGCTCGTTCTCGCATCCACGCGGTCATGTCTGCGATATAGGCCTCGCTCAGCCGATCGGGCGGGCCCGGAAAGCTGACAGGAGCGGCATTCTCGATGCCAGGGGCGCGGACTCCGAACAATATGAGCACGAGGGGAAGACCGAAAAGCGTACAAAGGGCTGCAATGGAGAAATGATCCAGTAAGCGTCTCATCAGAACTGGAAATACAGGAAGGGACTGAAGGTACCGCTCAACACGAGAGCTGCACTGTAGGGCGCCAGGAGGAGTACGGTGGCCAGGCGAGCGGCTGCGGGCCGCATGCCAACGTAATTCGTCAAGAGTCGACTACCTGAAAAGCCCCTCGGAAGCAGCACGACGACAAGCCCTATGGCGAGAAGCGCAATGGTACGAGAGCTCAGTTCGAGATCGGCTCCGCTCCCAAATCCCCCATCCGGAATCAACGAGCGAAGGTATAGCCATGCAGCGCCAAGGCTCTCTGCCCGGAAGAGCACCCAGCCGACCACCACTAGCACAAAGGTGATTGCACGACGGAGCGGAGCAAATTGGATCGCACCGTCACCGACCGGTCGTTGGCCAATGACCCGTTCGGCTATGAGGAGCAAACCGTGGTATGCACCCCATATCACGAACGTCCAGTTGGCTCCATGCCAGAGCCCCGTCACAAGAAACACAAAGACCAGATTCGAGTATGTGCGTGCAACTCCCTTTTGAGACCCACCCAGTGGGATATAGACGTAATCACGAAACCAGTTCGAGAGCGTGATATGCCATCTCCTCCAGAAGTCCGTAATGGACACAGCGGAGTACGGACGATTGAAATTCTCGGGAAAGCGGAATCCCAGCATTCGTCCCAAACCAATCGCCATGTCGGAGTAACCGGAGAAGTCAAAGTAGATCTGAACCGTGTATGCGAGGATGCCCACCCAGGCCTCAGTCGCCGAGAGAGAACTAGCAGCGAATGCAGCATCGGCGACCGGTCCCACCGCGTCCGCGATGATCACCTTCTTCGCGAGACCATGCGCAAACCGAAGAGCGCCCTCGGCGAAGTCCTCTCTCCGAACCACGCGATCGGATATCTCGGCGGCCATTTCGTGAAACCGGACAATCGGGCCCGCGATCAGCTGCGGAAAGAGGCTGACGTACATCGCAAAGTCGATCGGACTCCGCAGGTGGGCTGCAGCACCGCGAGCAACATCGATGGTGTAGCTCATCGACTGAAAGGTAAAGAACGAGATTCCGATCGGAAGAGCTACGCGCGTCCAACTGCTCGAATCGATTCCAAGGCCGGAAAAGGCCGCGTCGAATTCTTCAACAAAGAAGTTCGCGTATTTGAAGTATCCGAGGAGGCCGATATTGACCGCCACCGAAAGACCCACGGCAAGCCGCTTTAGACGTGGATCTTCGCGAGTATGGCCGCGGGCAGCGAGGAAACCCAGCGCATAGTCGGCAATCACCGACACGAAAAGAATCGGAAGAAATGCCCAACCGCCCCACGAATAGAAGACCACGGATGCAAGCATCAGCCAAAAGTTGCGAACCGATCTTGGCAAAACAAAATAGACAGCCATGACGACTGGCAGGTAAAAGAACAGAAACTCGACGGAAGAAAAGACCACGTCGTCAGCAATCCAGTTTTGAAAAAATCATGTGTACACGTTGAAAACTGGCTCAATATTGAGGTACCAGTGAAGACTTGGCGTCATTCTCTTGACCATCTGGGTCACGAGCATTCGTTGCAGGGATCCTGGGCCATCCAGTACCGGTCACCCGCACGCTCTGGTCGGTGCACCGGTATCCATCCCTGCAAGGCAGCGGGAGTGTAGTTCTTCGGCAGCACCTGAACCTTTGCCGCGACGTGTCGGTTGGTCACTTCTGAGAGCGCCTATCGGTTTCGACGACAGAACCAGAGTTCTAGGCTTGGTTGGGCAGGAGAAAGGCTTCAACGTGAGAATCGAACGAGACTCCATGGGTGAGCTGCAGGTGCCCGATGATGCGCTCTATGGCGCGTCAACCCAGCGTGCCGTCGAGAACTTTCCGATCTCCGATCTCCGTTTCGGTCGCCGCTTCATCTGGGCCCTGGGGTTGCTCAAGCGAGAAGCAGCCAAGATCAACAAAGCGCTTGGCGTGGTCAGCCCGGAACAGGGAGACGCAATCGCCGAAGCGGCCGACGAGGTCATGTCCGGAAGGCACGACAGTCAATTTGTCCTCGACATCTTTCAGACGGGTTCCGGCACCTCTACCAACACCAATAGCAATGAAGTCATCGCCAACCGGGCAACGCAAATCCTCGGTGGAAAGCTGGGAGATGGGCTGGTTCACCCTAACGATCACGTCAACCAGGGCCAGTCGTCAAACGACGTGATCCCGAGCGCCATTCATATCGCAGCCGTGGCTGCGATTCGCGAAGATTTATTGCCCGCGCTGGATGCCCTCTCGTCGTCGCTAGCCGCAAAGGCCGAGGAGTTCGCAGCTATCGTGAAATCGGGACGAACGCACCTCATGGATGCGACGCCGGTCACCCTTGGCCAGGAGTTCAGCGGATACGCGACGCAAATCTCGAAAGGGAGAGAGCGAGTAGAGGCCGCGCTTCCCGGGCTGGAAGAACTTGCGCTTGGCGGTTCAGCGGTCGGAACCGGATTGAACGCTCGGCCCGAGTTCGCGCCCGCGGTCATCGCCGGAATCGGCGAATCGACCGGATACCCGTTTCGCGAAGCCGACAACCACTTCGAGGCCCAGGCTGCCAAAGATGCAGTTGTATTTGCCAGCGGCGCCCTGAAGACAGTTGCTCAAGCGCTGTTCAAGATCGTGAATGATCTTCGCTGGCTCAGCTCGGGTCCCCGAACGGGTATCGCCGAGATACGACTTCCGTCATTGCAGCCTGGTTCTTCGATCATGCCCGGCAAGGTCAATCCGGTCATACCCGAGATGACGATGCAGGTGGCGGCACACGTCATCGGCAACGACACCGCCATAACGTGGGGTGGAGCGAACGGCAACTTCGAATTGAACGTGATGATGCCGATGATGGCTCACAACTTCCTCGAATCGATAAGCCTGCTCAGTGCCGCGTCGAATACTCTTCGAGAACGATGCATCGAGGGCATCGAGGCCGATCTTGACCGCAACTCGGAACTGGTCGAGCGGTCGATCATCATCATCACTTCGCTTGCCCCC
>JABDOU010000016.1 GCA_013043085.1 Acidimicrobiia bacterium | reverse complement strand
CGGGGCATCGATGTAGGCGCCCAGGCCGCAGTCTGGGAAGATATGAAACAGGCCCGGGCAGATGGTCTTGCCGTTCTGCTCATATCAGCCGACCTCGAGGAGCTGATCGGTTTGTCCGACAGACTTCTTGTAATCCTGCGGGGTGAAATTGTCGCGGACCTGGATCCTTCAGCGGTGAGCCCGCGTGACCTGGGCGCCTATATGACGGGAGCCGCGACGGCATGATCAAGCGAACCGGTTACACGCTGCTGGCACCGCTGGCAGCAGTTGTATTCGCCCTCGTCATCTCGTCGATCGTTCTCATCCTGTCCGGAGCAAGCCCCCTCGACGCCTATGGCAACATCTGGGAGTTCGGCACGAGGTTGGAGACGATTCTGGAGGCTATCAACCGCGGTTCGGCGCTCTACGTGTCCGGCATCGCCGTGGCGATCGGCTTCCGCATGAACCTGTTCAATATCGGTGTTGAAGGTCAGTACATCCTCGCAGCGTTCTTTGCTGCCTACGTGGGCGGCCTCATCGGACCCACAAATCCGGTTCTTCACGTCGGCATCATTGTCATCACGGCCATGGCCGTCGGGGCGTTCTGGTCCGGACTGGCCGGCGTATTGAAAGTAACGAGAAACGTCCACGAGGTCATTTCGACCATCATGCTCAACAACATTGCCGTTTCGGGAATCGTCTCGTTTCTCTTGGCCCGCTGGACCGCACAATCGGCTCAACTCGACACCGCACTGGCCCAGATTCCGGAATCCGGATGGCTGCCCTCATTGAACCCGGTGGTCGAACTGTTCACCCGCGATATCCGTCGCGTTGATCTGTATAGCTACGTACTGATTGCCATCGCCGTCGGCATTGGCTATCACGTCATCATCAACAAGACCCGTGTCGGATTCGATCTTCGGGCCACCGGCATCAATCCGTTCGCCGCCGAAGCAAGCGGTGTCAACCCCAAGAGAACCGTCGTCATCGCGATGCTCCTGTCAGGCGCAGTTGCCGGGCTCGTGGGTCTCGGCGATTTGTTGGGCGATGCCCACACCTACAACCTGCGGTTCTTCCAAGGGCTTGGTTTTGCCGGTATTGCAGTCGCCCTATTGGGAAGGAACAGCGCGGTCGGCATAGCCTTTGCCGCCTTTGTCATCGGCTGGTTGGAACGATCCTCAGGTGTTCTGGAAGTACGGGGAGATGCTCCGCGTGAGATCGTGACGATCATGATCGGCGTCATCATCCTCGCAGCCGTCATCGCATACGCAGTTGTCGAGCGCGTGCGGCTCGCCAACGAAGCGCAGGCCGCCGCTCTGGCCACCGCTGAAATCGACCCCGATTTGGCAAGCGAGGGTGCGTCATGACCGCAGTTGCAACCAGGCCTGCCCCGGCTCCGGAAGACCCCAAGCCGGCGGGATGGTGGACCGGGAAGCGGATCAGAATCGCCGCTTACGCCCTCTCCATTGTGTTCTTGCTATCGATCACCCAGCAGTTCGCCAAGCTACCGACCGACGATCTCACTTCGTCGGGCACCTGGGCCATCGCCCTGGGCTGGTCGGTTCCCATATTGCTGGCTGGATTGGGGGGCATCTACTCGGAGCGCGCCGGCATTGTGAACATTGGTCTGGAAGGCATGCTCATCATCGGAACGTGGTGTGGTGCCTTTGGAACCCTGTTGTGGGGACCGTGGTGGGGCATTCTGTTCGCCGGAGTTGGGGGAGCCATTGGCGGACTGATCCTGGCGGTCGCAACGGTCAGCTACGGGGTTGACCACATCGTTGCAGGTGTTGCCATCAACCTCATGGCGCCGGGTGCCGCCCGATTCCTTTCGGATCTTCTCTTCCCGAGCCGGGGTGGATCAATCACCCAGTCGCCTACGATCGTGGGCGTCGGCTCACTCAACGTTCCGTTCCTGGCGGGCGGCAGGTTGTTCGGATGGAGGAGCCCCGACTTGCTCGGGACCGTCGAGAAATGGGACGTCTTCTTCCTCTCTGATTTTGCGGGGATATCGCGTGGTCTGGTCTCCAACATGTCCTGGTTCACCCTCGTGGCCTACCTCATCGTTCCTGCCTCGATCTTCTTGCTGTGGCGCACGTCTTTCGGATTGCGTCTGAGAAGCTGCGGTGAGCATCCTGTCGCGGCGGATTCGCTGGGCGTCAACGTATACAAGTACAAGTACTACGGCGTCGTGATCTCCGGCTTCCTCGCCGGATTGGGAGGCGGTTTCCTGTCGATTCAGCTGTCGGGGCTCTACAAAGAAGGCCAAACCCTGGGGAAGGGTTTCATCGGGCTCGCAACCATGATCTTCGGGAACTGGCGCCCGGTCGGAACGGCCCTCGGTTCGTTGCTCTTCGGTTTTACAGAAACGCTCCGCCTCCGTGATCCGCGGGCGGCGCATGCTCTCCTACTACTCATCACGCTGGGTCTTGTTGTCCTGATCGTGCGCAAGTTCTATCAACGTCAGTTCCGAACCGCCATCTATCTCATTGCTGCGGCCCTCCTGATGGCCTGGTGGTATCTCAGCACAACCTCGGTACCGAACCAGCTGCCGGTAGTGACGCCCTTCATCGCCGTACTCATTGTTCTCCTGTTCGCGACCACGCGCCTCCGAATGCCTGCCGCTGATGGTCTGCAGTATCGACGCGGCGACACCTGACGACCTGCCATACAAGGGTGACCCGCGTCTCAGATCAGGCCTGAGCGTCAGCCGATCGCCCTCCGTGGCCGCTCACGATCATCCGTTCTTTGCGGTTCTGACACAGCCCGAGTGTCTTGTCCATTCTCCTTCGCCGGATTCCGCCAGTCCGGGGCGACACCCGGTCCGTAGATACGGCTAGCGTCCCGGGACATGTTGTTGGGAATAGATACCGGCGGAACATACACGGATGCAGTTCTCTTCGACCATGAAACCGGGCAGGTGGTGGCGAAGGCGAAAGGCCGGACCCGGCCGGATCTCAAGATCGGAATCGGCGAGGTGCTCGACGCGATCATCCAGAATCCGGAAGTCGTCTCGCTGGTATCGCTCTCGACAACATTGGCAACAAACGCGATCGTCGAAGGGGTCGGTGGACGTATCGCGCTCGTGTTCATCGGCTTCGATGCCAAAGACGGGGAGAACGCAGGTTTGGTGAAAGCCTTGGCCGGGGATCGTTTGATCACCATCGGCGGCGGGCACGACCCTTTTGGCAACGAGGCATCCGAACTCGACCTCGCAGCGCTCGAAGCCGAGTTGAAGGATCTGGACGTAGACGCATGCGCCGTGACGGCCAAATTCAGCGTTCGCAATCCCGAACATGAGATCGCGGTACGAGAACTCATGGAGGAGCGTGGCATACCGGTGACGTGTGGACATGAGCTGTCTAGCCGCCTCAATGGACCGAAGCGCGCTCTCACGTGTGTTCTCAATGCCCGGCTCCTCGGAATGGTTCGCGAATTGAGTGAAGCCACAAGGGTGATGCTGTCCGAGCGCGACATCGACGCGCCCCTCATGCTGGTCAGAGGAGACGGATCGCTCGTCTCGGAAGCTTTCGCGCGCCATCGACCCATCGAAACCATTTTGTCTGGCCCGGCTGCCAGCCTGATCGGTGCCAGCTTTCTCACGGGAGTGCCTGACGCAGTTGTTTCCGACATCGGAGGAACGACTACCGACATCGCCATCTTGCAGGGCGGTACGCCCACCATAAGTCTCGACGGTGCGAGCGTCGGAGGGCACAAGACGATGGTCGAGGCGGTAGAGATGTACACCCATGGCCTTGGAGGCGACAGCGAAGTAGTGGTCAACGACCGATCCGAGGAGACCAAGCTGATACTCGGTCCCCGCCGGGTGGTTCCCGTCTGCCTCCTTGCACACGAGCATCCGGATCTGGTCCACTCGACGCTGGACGCATGGCAATATCCGGTGAAGCGGTACGACGGCCGGTTCATCGGACCGACCGGCAGGCAGAGTTCGACGACGCTACGTGAGCAGGCCTTTCTGGATCGGATTGGCGACGGTTGGGTACCTGCCGGCAGCGTCATCTCTTCGAGCGTCGACGGACACACGGCGCGCTCACTCGTCAGCCGTGGATTAGCAGCCTTTTCGGCTTACACGCCAACTGACGCAGCACACGCCCTCGGCATCCAGACCGACTGGGACGCTGATGCCGCCAAGAAAGTCTCGTGGCTCATGGCAAACAGCGACACAGGAAAGGGGACGCAGGTGAGTCTGAATGGCGAGGAGTTCGCCAGACTCACGATCGACACGCTCGTTCGCCGGTCCGCCGAAAAGCTGCTCGACGCTGCCCTTGCGCACGATCGCCTTTCTTCTACCAGCGAGTCGCCGTTGGTTCAGGATGCGCTCAATCGACACAGAGGCGTCACGAGGATCGACGTCGGTCTCGACCTCCCGGTTGTAGGACTCGGAGCTTCGGCCCCGGTGTACTACACAGATGTAGCGGAACAAGCCGGATCCCATGCCATCATCCCCGAACATGCTGGAGTTGCCAATGCCATCGGCGCGGTGGTCGGCCAGGTCCGGATCACCAGGCGCGCCATTATCAGCCAACCGTCAAAAGGCAAGTTTCGGGTGCATCTCACCGAATCAGATCGGGACTTCGGCGACAAGCAACCGGCAATCGACTTCGCTACCCATGCCCTCATTGGACTTGCAGAACGCGACGCCTCTCAAGCCGGGGCACTCGAGGTCACGACGATCTCGGCCTTTGAAGAACGATCGGCGACGGTCGGAAACAAGGAGGTCTTTGTGGAGGGCCTCGTTACGGTGATCTCTTCGGGTCGACCGCGACTCGCTACACGGTGAAGCCGGCCCCAACCCAGTCCAACCTATGAAGCCGCGTTCCGGGTTGTCCGGCACGCGGCTTCAAGAGCGGTCTTGGATCAACTACCTTCTGAGTCAGCCATCTCTACGGGTGGGACGTCCGGCGTTTCGACCATGACGAACGTGAGACTGTCGCCGTCTTCGGTGTCCACGTCGACGAGCACTGTCGTACCGGCCGGGAACGTTCCCTGCAGGATCTCCTCGGAAAGAGGGTCCTCCAACATGCGCTGCACCGACCGGCGTAGCGGACGGGCACCGAGCTGCGGGTCGTAGCCCTTCTTGGCCATGAGTCCCTTGGCGGCGTCCGAAACCACGATCTCGAGGTCCTGGCTCTTGACCTGTTCCTGAACCCGGATCAGGAAGAGATCGACGATTTGTTTGACCTCGTCCTCGGTGAGCTCGTGGAACACGATGACCTCGTCGATGCGGTTGAGGAACTCGGGGCGGAAGTGCTTTTTGAGCGCCTCGTTCACCGCTTCCTTCGCATGCTCGTATGTCTTTTCGGCACCTTCTTTGCCGAACCCGATGGCCGGCTTCCGCAATTCTGCAGTACCGAGGTTCGACGTCATGATGATGACCGTGTTCTTGAAGTCAACTGTCCGACCCTGGGAGTCTGTGAGACGGCCGTCCTCGAGAATCTGCAACAACGTGTTGAAGACATCGGGATGGGCCTTTTCGATCTCGTCGAAGAGCACAACCGAGAACGGCTTGCGACGAACGGCTTCGGTGAGCTGGCCACCCTCGTCATAACCGACATACCCGGGAGGCGATCCGACCAAACGTGAGACCGTGTGCTTTTCCATGTACTCGGACATGTCGATCTGAATGAGCGCATCCCGGTCGTCGAACAAGAACTCGGCAAGCGTCTTGGCTGTCTCCGTCTTTCCAACGCCCGAAGGTCCGAGGAAGATGAACGAACCGGCAGGGCGATTGGGGTCCTTGAGCCCCGAACGCGTCCTGCGAATCGCCCGACTCACTGCCGAGATGGCCTCTTCCTGGCCGACTATGTGCTTGTGAAGTTCTTCCTCCATACGCAACAACTTGGCCGTCTCTTCCTCGGTCAGACTCTGAACGGGAATTCCGGTCCAGTTCGCCAGAACCTCGGCGATCTGTTCCTCATCGATGATCGTTTCGACATCGAGACCGGCCGCGATCCAGTCGTCTTCACGGGTTGAACGCTCGTCGATGATCTGACGTTCTTGATCCCTGAGTTGCGCTGCTCGCTCAAACTGCTGAGCCTGCGCCGCATCTCGTTTCTGGGTTCGCACCTCAGACAACCGATTCTCGAGGTCCTCGATCTCGGGCGTCGGAGCTGCCCGGTGCAGACGCATCCGGGAGCCCGCCTCATCGAGCAGGTCGATGGCCTTGTCTGGCAGGAACCGATCTGCGATGTACCGATCAGCCAGGTTGGCAGCGCTGACCAGTGCATCGTCGGTGAATCGAACACGATGGTGGTCCTCATAATGGTTGCGGAGGCCCTTGAGGATCAAAATGGTTTCGGCAACGGACGGCTCGTCGACCTGAACGGGGAGGAACCGGCGCTCCAGTGCGGAGTCCTTTTCGAGGTACTTGCGATACTCCTCGAGCGTTGTCGCTCCGATCGTCTGCAACTCGCCACGAGCCAACATGGGCTTGAGGATGCTTGCTGCATCAATCGCCCCTTCGGCGGCACCGGCCCCGACGAGGGTATGGATCTCATCGATGAACAGAATGATGTCTCCACGGGTACGGATCTCTTTCAACACCTTCTTGAGCCGCTCTTCGAAATCACCGCGATATCGTGATCCGGCAACCAGTGCACCGAGATCCAGGGTGTAGAGCTGCTTGCCAATGAGTGGCTCGGGCACCTCACCGCTGACGATTTTCTGGGCGAGACCTTCGACAATGGCCGTTTTGCCAACGCCGGGCTCGCCGATGAGGACCGGGTTGTTCTTGGTCCTGCGCGACAGCACCGTCATCACACGGTCGATCTCACGCGCTCTGCCAATCACAGGATCGAGCGTGCGATCGCGGGCGAGCTGAGTCAGGTTACGTCCGAATTGGTCGAGCACCGCCGAACCGGTTCCGGCTTCGGAACTCGATCCGCGTTGCTGGCTTGACCGCTCCCGAGGCGTAGAGCTGCTCCCGCTCTGCTGTTCTTCCTGCTGCACGCCGGAAAGGAGATGAATGACGGTCTGGCGAACCTTGTGAAGGTCGGCACCCAATTTGACGAGCACCTGCGCTGCCACGCCCTCGCCTTCTCGAATCAGGCCGAGAAGTATGTGTTCTGTGCCGATGTAATTGTGGCCGAGTTGGAGCGCTTCGCGTAGCGACAACTCCAGCACCTTTTTTGCCCGGGGTGTGAACGGGATGTGCCCGGTTGGCGACTGGGCTCCCTGGCCAAGCGTTTCAACAACCTGGGTCCGAACGGATTCGAGCTTGATGTTGAGGTTTTGTAGGGCCTGTGCGGCGAGACCTTCACCTTCATGGATGAGCCCGAGCAGAATGTGCTCGGTCCCTATGTAATTGTGATTGAGAAGACGGGCCTCTTCTTGAGCCAGCACAACGACCCGACGAGCTCGTTCGGTAAACCGTTCAAACACGGTATGTCCCTTCTGGCGCCATGCGTGTCAACGAGCCAGTCAACGTATCCGTTGACGCATATGTCAACAGGTTGATCGACTTGTACATCACCACAGCGTTCCTTTCCTTCCATACGGTCGAAATGTCTCCGGTATTCGGAACATTTTCTTCCGCAATCGCAGCTCACGAGCCGCACTCTGTCGGTGGATCGGCAAGTATACCGATGAGCCGAATCTATCCTTCGACCCTACCCCACCGCGTTCTTCGACTGTCTTCCTAGCCCCTTCCAAACTCTTCGGAAGGATCTCTCGGTCGCTTAAGGAAACCTCCTTCGGACACTATCTATTCGACACCGCGAGTGCGTTGGATGGTTCCCTGATTTCTTTGTTGGGACACAACCCCGCCACATCAGTACTCTGCCAGATGATATGGAACCGCTCGCGCCAGCCTCACTTCGTCAACTCATCGCTGATCCTGCGATCTGGGATCAAATGGACCTTGTCGAACAGCGCCTCACCGAAGTCTCAAACAGCAACAACGCGTTTCTCACCAAGATCGCTCAGCATTTGCTCCAGGCTGGCGGCAAACGATTTCGTCCGCTTCTCGCGCTCCTTGCCTCCAACCTGGGACCCTCACAGGATCATCGTCCGGTCGAGGCAGGAGTCGCCGTCGAACTGATTCACCTTGGAAGCCTGTATCACGACGACGTAATTGACGAGGCCGATGCCAGACGCGGTGTCGTTTCGGCAAATACGAATTGGGACAACACCGTTTCGATCCTCGCGGGCGACTTCTTGTTGGCCAAGGCTTCGGAGGTCGCGGCACAGCACCTCGGTGATCAGGCCGTTGTACTTCTGGCTCGCACGTACGCCCAGCTCTGTGAGGGACAGGTACTCGAGCTGCAGATAACCCACGACGTCGACCACGGACGCGATGATTACTTCCAGGTCATCGGCGACAAGACGGCAAGCCTCATTCGAACGTCAGCCCGCCTCGGGGCGATGGCGTCTGGAGCGACCCCCGAAGATATCGAAATCGTCAGCAACTGGGCGTGGGATCTGGGCATTGCCTTCCAACTCATCGACGATGTCCTCGATCTGGTTGCACCGAGCGAGTTCATAGGAAAACCAGCGGGCTCGGACATCAAAGAAGGTACGTTCACACTCGCCGTTCTCGAAGCGCTGGCTGCAGACGAGGGTGCGACGATTCGAGACCTCCTGAATCAGGAGCCTTATTCTGACGAGGCAGTAACCCGTGTGATCGAGATCGTTCGCGATGGTGGCTACACCGATATGGCGACTACAGAAGCCAGAAACCGCATCGCGTCTGCCAATGCCATGTTGGATCAGCTGCCGGCACGCCCGGCGGTCCATACGATGAGATCCCTCGGTACCTATTTGCTCGACCAGATAGATCGGGCACTCACCGCTTCGAGCTGAAAGCCGGCGACCTTACACGGCCGAGAAAGCGAAAAAACTCCAGGTTTGGTGCCGCAGAGCCGCTGTGAGAGGCGCGTACAATGCGCGGCATGCTCATCCTCCGAGCGGTAGAACGCGCCGACATCTCCTTCCTACGCGACATGCTCTATGAGGCCCTCTTCATTCCTCCTGGCCAGGCGCCCTATCCCAGGGAAATACTCGACCTTCCCGAGATCGCACGCTACCTCGTCGACTTCGGACGGCCGGGAGACACCGGAGTGGTGGCAATGATCGAGGGCGAGAGGGTTGGAGCGGCCTGGGCGAGATTGTGGACCCAATCCGAACATGGATACGCATTCGTAGACGAAGACACTCCTGAGATCACCATCGCCATCAGGCCCGAGTCGCGTGGACGCGACATCGGGACGATGCTGCTTGAAGAACTTCTCCACCGGTTGGACGAACGCTATGAAACGAGTTCTCTCAGCGTCCACCCGCGTAGTCCGGCCGTCCGTTTGTATCAGCGCCTGGGGTTCAGCCACGTCGACTGGGTCGGCGAGTCGATGCTCATGGTGCGATACCGCTCCGAGATCTCGGCTGTAGCTCTATAGGATCGCACTTCACTAACTTTTCGGCCATGTCAGCCGTCATGTGGTTTCGAAGAGACCTCCGCCTCGATGACAATCCAGCCTGGTCGGCTGCGACCTCGGAACACGGGGAGGTCACCGCATTATTCATTGTGGACCAGAGACTCTTGGACGCAGCTGGTGATCTGCGTCGCAATCTGCTGATCGCGAATCTCAACGCACTCGACGCCGATCTCAAGGAGCGAGGCGGCCGATTACGCATTGAGGCGGGCGAGGCTTCGTCTGTGCTTGCCAATCACGGCGGCACCGTTTATTGGAACGCCGACTACTCGCCGTACGCAATAGCGCGCGACGGCAGGGTTCGGAAACAGGTCGAACGTCACGAGGTCTTCCACGGCAACTTCATTCACTATCCGGGCCATGTCCTCAAAGACGATGGTGATCCCTACCGCGTGTTCACTCCGTATTACCGGCGCTGGATCGAGACAGACTGGCCGAAGGTCTCCATGGCGGAAGGGACTGCCGATATCGCCGGCGAGACCGGACAGGGCATCCCCTCGGGCGCGGATCCGATCATAGAGCCGGGGACAGCCGGAGCCAGAAAGAGACTCGAGACGTTCACCGACGTTGTCGACCAGTACCCGGACTATCGCAATGACCCGGGTCGGGACGACACGTCACACCTGTCTGCTGACCTCAAATTCGGGACGATATCGCCACGTACCATCTGGGATCACCTCGGCACCGGGACCGAGGGGCGCCGGTCATTCCTCAGGCAGCTGTGCTGGAGGGATTTCTACGCTCAGGTGTTGTACTACTTCCCACATTCTGCCAAGGCTTCTCTCAAGCCCGGGTACGACGATATCGGGTGGCTCAACGACCCCGTCGACATCGAGGCCTGGAAAACTGGCCAAACCGGCTATCCGTTTGTCGACGCTGCAATGCGACAACTCGTAGCAACCGGCTGGATGCACAACCGCACCCGCATGGTCACGGCGTCGTTCCTGGTGAAACATCTGCTGGTCGACTGGCGCATAGGTGAACGATTCTTCATGGAGAATCTCATAGATGGTGACCCTGCTCAGAACATCGGAAATTGGCAGTGGGTTGCAGGTACAGGTACAGACGCCGCTCCCTACTTCCGGGTTTTCAATCCGATCTCACAGTCGAAGAAATTCGATCCGAAGGGCGTCTACATCAGACGCTTCGTACCGGAGGTTGCTGCGCTTGACGACCGGGACATTCATGCTCCGTGGGATGCTCCTCCCCTGGCGCTTGCCGAAGCGGGAATCGAGCTCGGCCAAACGTATCCGACTCCGCTCATCGACCACGCATTCGCCCGCGAACGCGTGCTCACCGCGTACAAGACCGCCCTGAGCTAGTCCTCCTCTTCTTCCTCACCGCCAGGTCGCTTGAGCGTTATGGAGCTCGTCCGGTTGAGAGAGGGTGCGTAAACGACTCCCTCCTTCACAACATTGACAACGGACACGGTCACAGACTCCTCTGAGTCATCGAGGTTGACCTGTATCGTCTTGGATCCGACGGTCACCAACTCTCCGTTCACCGAGAATGTCACATTGACGTTCCCTGTTCCACCGTCGTCGGTGCGGCCAAGGCCGACAGTCACCACGGCACGCCATCTCTTACCTCTCCATCTCGTCTCCCCGGAGATGGACGTGACGAAAATAAACGGACCCTCTTCGACCACCGTGGTGGTCGTTGGCGGCAGCGTTGTGCTCGTTGTCGTCGAGGTGGTTGGCGGCTCGGTCGTCGTGGTCGGCGGCTCCGTCGTTGTGGTCGGCGGCTCCGTGGTTGTGGTCGGCGGTTCGGTGGTTGTGGTCGGCGGTTCGGTGGTTGTGGTGGGCGCCGTGGTTGTCGCCGGCGCTCTCGTCGTCGTTGGTGCCGGACGCGTTGTCTGGACCGGTGCCCTCGTCGTCGTAGAGGCAAGCGT
>JABDOU010000008.1 GCA_013043085.1 Acidimicrobiia bacterium | reverse complement strand
GTGCTGACATGGTGCCGAGCACCGCAAAGTCGCCGATTGCAAACAAGAGCTCGTGGGTGGATAGATGTCTACCTGATCCCATCAACTCCCGGGCGTCTAGTTTTTCCCGGAAAGGCTGAGATTGAAGGCCCTTTGCCATGAGCAGAGCAATCGGCAAAGAGATCGCATTAGCGAGAGCGAGCGAACCAAACGGGATCCAGACCGATGAGATGTTGGACCCTCTGATGGCGAGGACCGCGGCCAGAATTGCTGCCAGCTGAATTCCCGAGACCAGCGCAGCACGCCATGATGCATCAGAAAGGTGGAGAACGCGACGAACGTGATCCTGGATAGGTGAAAGAAAGGCCGCGACAACTCCGGCGAGCGCAAACGCTACCAAGAGCGACGAGTCGGGCTGTTCCTCCGGCTTCCAGAGCAGGTTGATCCAAAGAATCGGCAGCAGGACGAGCGGCGCGGCCAGAAGCGACGGTCCGATTCCTAGTTTGATTGACTGGGCGAGTACTCCGGCTCGCTCCCTTCGTTCATGCTGCAGTGATGCAACCTCGCTCGGTACAAACATGAGCCACGTCGGGATCACTGTTGCAATCCGAAATGCGCCAAAGAAGAGAGCCCATGCACCCGCCGCACTTACGAAGTCCTCTCGAAGTCCCAGTGCGTAGAGGCCGATAACAAAGGTGGCGAGTGATGCGAACCCTTGATCTACGAGTCCGGCCGGAATGAGCCGCCGTGTTTCGCGTGTTTTCATCGCGCAGTTCCGACGTATTCGAGGGTTGGTCGTTTCGGGGCAGTCGGTGACGACATGCCTAAATAGGCTCCGATGCCAAAGAGGCTCCACAACCAGATGCCGACCTGCGGACCCTCAACCGTCGGGTCGAAGAAAGCATTTACGAGTATCGCAAGTGCTGCCAATGCCAACCAGAGGGCTTGCATCGCACGTTCCCGGTCCGGACCGGATCTAAAGGTATTCCATACCTTGTACATTCGAAAAAACCATGCGCTCCACAGAGCGATCCATAGGCCGGCACCCACGAGACCCATTCGGGCGAGCACGCTGAGGTGCGAGTTGTGCGGATTGCGTAGCCGGAGCTCCCGGTCAATAGGCCCACCCTCGTACCTGTACCGATCGGCCAGGTTGATGCCGAATCCGAAACCGGAGACAGCACGTTCGGGTTCCAGGAGGTCGTCGAGGACGTTGGTCCACAGGACAGTCCTCCAGGTAGCGGTGTTGGTGACTTCATCAACACCTTGACCTTCTTCGGCGAATCCGGTCGAGAAGAGACTCGTGACATTGCCAAGGAACTGTCTGGCCGACAATTCTCTTCGCTCGAGCTCGAATGTGACATCAAGAGCGACCGCGACCAGGAACACAACCAGTAGGCCGCTGACGCCAACGATCATCAGCCGACGGGTGTGACGCTCCAACACGAAGGCGATGATCATTGCGACAGCGGCAGCAATCAGGCCCCCTCTGGTCTGGGTTCCCACAGCGATCAAGAGTATGAACGCCGGAATCGAGTACAGGGTTATCCGACGTCGCATTTGCGCACTCGCTTTGGGCCACACGATGAGCGCCATGAATAGGATCACCATTCCTCCGTGAACTGCGATGTTTCCCACCTTGTGGTAGGTAATCGACACGTCAGAATCGGGAATGCGAAGAGGCCATTCTCGATTGGCCATCGCAAGGCGGGCGAATGCGACGATCAGCCAGACCGGTATGACACGGGCATAGAGGCGCGCGAGCCGGTCGAAGAGCGAGGGGCGGGTCAGCATCAAGGTGCCGAGCACCAATGCGAAGAGCCCGTAGTACCACAGCGCACCGTCGCGAACCGCGTCTATGCCCCATCGCGGGAATCCCTGCAACGTCAGAGCAAGACCCCACAGCATGAACAGGACGAGCAGTTGGATAGATCGATTGCGACGGATGAAGATGGCGAAGTTTGGAGACCAGATAGCGGTCAGCAGACCGATTCCGAGAACAGCCTCGCCGATGAAGAGAGGGGTGCGCGGAATGTGCAACCAGGCAAAGGCTCGATCAAAGAACATATAACCGGCCAGCACGAGAAGCACAGAAGAGATGAATGGGTCCGTTACGCGTTCCATCCATTGGGTTGATTCTGTTGGCCGCGTCCGGAGGCTTCGGAGTCGGCCGCGACTCGCCTCGGGAAGGTGCCAGGTCTGGCCCGTGCTCGGGTGGTCAGAGGTCGTCGTCATAGAAAGCTTGCAGTCGTCATCGCAGGACTCAAGTTCCGCTAACCAGCTGTTTTCGCGCTTTGGCACGTTCCATTGTTCGACGCCAACGTTCACGATGGCCTTCGAAGGCAATGGCCGAGCCCATGCCGAAGATGAACCACAACCAGATTCCGACCTGGGGGCCCTCGAGCGTCGGATCAAAGAATGCATTGATCAGGATGGCGATGACGCTGAGCTGACACCAGAGCAAGAGCCGCGCTTTTTGGTCTTTTTCGGAGAGTTGAAGGTTTCGCCGCGCCTTGGAGAGAGTCCTGAACCAGACAACAAACAGGATCACCCACAGGACTGCGCCAGTGACGCCCATCCGGGCGAGCACGCTGAGATGAGAGTTGTGCGGATTGCGCAACTGAATCTCTTCACCTAGTCGCGTGTCTGCCTTGTCGTAGCGTTCTGCGAGGCTTTCTCCGAATCCAAAACCGGCAATGCCGCGCCTGAATCCGACTACGTCGCCCCACACGTCGCCCCACAGCTCGAGCCGCCAATTAGCTGTGTTGGCGTTGGGGTCTTCCTGTGCGAACTCTTCCTCCGCATTGCCTTCCTCACCGCCGGTGAGGATGGAAAAGATGTTGCCTGCGAACTGCTGCACCGAAACCTCGCGCCGATCGAGATCGAACTTGACATCGAAACTGACGGCCAGCGTCGCCAACACGAGCGTGATGAGCGTCGCCGAGATCATTGTTCGGCGGGTGGCTTTGGACATCGCCCACAGGAAGATGAAAGCGATGCCCCCGGCGAGCATGCCTCCGCGGGTTTGCGTGCCTGCCACAACGAACATGGCGAGACCGCTCAAACTCAAGAGCGCCCACCATGTCTTCTGGGATGTCTTCTCCAGCCGCGGCCACACGAGGAGGCCGACGAAGATCAGTCCCATCGCAGCCTGGACAGCGATGTTTCCTGTCTTGTGTGAGGTGATTGGCACAAGCGAATCCGGCATGAGCGGAAAACCGTTCTCGATTTTTTCCATCTCGCCTCCCTGAAACAGCAAGCGAATCCAACCGAGCGAAAAGAACAGGGCCAAGGCCCGCGTGTAGAGGTTGATCATGCGATCTTCGAGGTCGGGTCGGGCCAGCAGGATCACACCGGCAACCACTGCAAAGAAGGCGTAATAGAACAGAGCGGCGTCTCGTACGGCATCAATCTGGGCGGACGGCAAGCCGATTCCCATCAATATGAAACCCCACATGACAAAGACTCCAAGGGCCTGCATCGGCCTGCTCAACTGGAACAGACGAAGCACGTGGTGGCTCAAGAAGGTCAGGGATAGCACTACGACCATCACGATCTCGCCGATGAACAGCGGCGTTCCCGGCACGTGCAACCAGGCAAATGCTCGATCAAAGAACAGATACCCGGCGAGGAGCGCGAGCGTCAGGTACATTGCCAGCTCGATATTGCCTTTGCGGCTCTTTTCGCGAGCGAGTGCCGCAGCCGATTGGCTGAGCTGGTGGCTCCCGTGTTCGAGGCCTATCTGTTCGGTTTCAGTGGTCATGTGTTCCGCGTGGCTCGGTGCTGAATCTTGACTATGTGTGGGAGCTGTCGCCCATGAAAAGCTCTTGAGGGCGGCCCTGTTCAGTGTAACTAGGCCTCGTGACCGGGGTTTTGGCCACCGGGCCTATTTTGAAAACGTTGAGAACGAGATGAGCCTCGGAGGTCTGCGCAGGATCCGCATGACGAAGCGTGGATTGTTCTTGAAATACCGACGCCATAGC
>JABDOU010000404.1 GCA_013043085.1 Acidimicrobiia bacterium | reverse complement strand
GCATCCCTTACCGCGAGCGGATCAAGTTTGAGACCGGACGTGAGTTCGACAAGAGCATCCAGCGAAGAAGCGGCGTTGTCGAGGTGCACATCGAGCCACGTCCAGCGTATCTGGCTCTTGTCGGCGGGTAGCTCCGTGTCCGTTGTGATCTGGCCGTCGGTCAAAGCGTTCAGCACGCGGGTTTCCATGTCAGTCCTTAGCCGCTGGCGTATCTGACCAGGCGAAGCCGGAACCCAGCAGGTGGGAATAGGGGACGTGGCGCCGCCCCTCGGCCGTCGTTTCGATCTCGACTGTGGCCGGGTGCAGCTTGACAACAGTCCCCGAAATGGCCTCAACCTCGATGGTGCCGCCCTTCCTGAGGACTCGCTTCAGATATCGACCAGCGGCGAGCTCCCGTGCCACGTCTTGGCCGCCGAGGGCAATCAGCAAGCTGAAGCTGAGAGCGAGGCCGAGCCCGAGAACCCCCACCAGGACGAGCAAGACGGAGGTGTCAACACCGAGTTGGGAAAGCGCGAGGATTCCGGCTGCGAGCAGGATCACCCACCGGATGAGATGTGACATCCGGGCGGTAGTGCGACCGGTCGCCCGTTCGAGACCAAATCCAACGACCCGGGCGGCTGCGATCGCAAGTGCATAGCCGGCGATCATGATCAATCCTGCAGCAAGCAAGCGCGGAACGTATTCGAGCGCCTGACGTGGCACGTCTTCAATGGTGGCGGGGTTGACCATCGAGAGTGCGGCAAGCGCACCGACGAGGGCGAACATCCAGAACACAAACAGGCCGGTGACTCCGGCAACGGCGGCCGTGCTGTCGTCGGCGCCTTCTCGACTCAGACGACGCCGGAGCGCCCAACCGGCGAGTCCGCCGACGGCCAGGCCGGCCAGGAGGAGCGCGAGGGCGATCATCCAGCGCTCAATCGTCATCGATTACCTCGAGATCCGGATCATTGGCGAGCACATCGAACATGCTCCAAGCTACCCCGAAGAGCTCTGCGAACGCCTCCCATTCCGAACCCCGGTCGCGCCGTTCCAGAATGGATTGCCCGATGCGGGCAATCATGCCAGGTGGGGGAGAGGTGACACGATCAAGGGCGGTCCGCTCCTGTCGTGAGAGGCTCGTTGTGGATTCGAGCACACTCTGACATCGATCACATGTTTCGATGTGCCCCGTGAGCTCCTCATGGTCTCCGGCGGCCCATTCCTGCAGGGTTGTCGGTTCCGGATGTTCTGTCATACGTTCGCCCAATCCGATAGGGAGGCTTGCAGTTGTCGCCGGCCGCGATACAGGCGGGTTTTGACCACCGCCTCGGAGACGCCAACAACGACAGCGATCCTCTCATACGACATTTCTTCAATCTCGCGCAACGTGATTATGGAACGGCTGAGGTCATCGAGTTCGAAGAGCGCTCTCTGAAAATCATCCATGAATGCCTTGTCGTCCAACCGCTGTTGGCCGATCGATTCTGTTGGCGTTTCGGGCATCGATGTCGGATCCATCGACACATCCCGCAGCTTCCGCAAGAGCGAAACTGCCGTGTTGTGGGTTATGCGCAGCAACCAGGTTTTCAATGAACTCTCTCCTCGAAAATCATCTATGGCCCTCCAAGCCTTGATCAAGGATTCCTGCACCACATCTTCGGCAAGGCTTTGATCACGAACCACCGCCACCGCAACCCGGTGCATTGCAGCGGCATGGTCCCGGTAGAGCTCGTCGAGACTGGGCGTGAGATCGCTTTCAGGCAGAACTTCCTGAAGGGAGTGGCCCGTTCCGTCCATCTATGACCGGACGCCATGGGACGTGGAAAAGTCGCGCCTGCAAACGTCAGCAAGAAACTTCGCGACTTTTGGCCTGTGAGATGCGTCTGTCATATGAGAACCAAAAATATTGCAAAAGGAGGCAGTTATGTGGATTCTTGCCCAAACCAACCTCGCCGAGGAAACGAGAGGTTTCTTCGATGGAGTGAGAGACGGCCTCGACAGCGCATGGGCCGACGTAGTGTCGTTCGCCCCCAAGCTGATCGGCGCCGCCGTGATTCTGCTCATCGGATGGATTGTCGCTCGTTTCATCAAGCGTGTGACTCATCGTATCCTCGAGCGAGTCGGATTCGATCGATTGCTCGATCGTGCCGGACTTGGCGATTCGATGGACCGAGCCGGATACACCGCATCGCAGCTCGTAGCCAACGTTCTGTACTGGATGGCGCTGCTCGTTGTGTTCTTGATGGCGAGTGAGACTCTGGCGGTCGAAAGGTTGACGGAGCTGCTCGGTGGCCTGATTGCGTACCTTCCCCTCGTGGCGGTGGCGATCATCATCGTGGTGGTGACCGCAGCCCTTGGATCGTTCGTTGCGGGCCTGGTCGAGCCGTGGTCCGAGAGCCAGTCGGTTTCGTGGCTGCCAACCGCAGTCCGATTCTCGATTCTGGGCTTTGGTGTCATCGCTGCATTGAACACCCTCAATCTCGCCGAAGAGATCGTGAACATTCTGTTCATCGCAATCGTGGCGACGGTCGGGGTGATGGTGGCCGTTGCCGGCGGCGTCGGAGGCATCAAACGAGCGGAAGCTCTTTGGTGGAAGGTTCTTCCTGAACAGAAGACCGAGAGCAGCCGACCAGCCGCCTAGACGAGAAACCGACGGCGCCGGTGGTGGGCGCTCTGGCAATCGACCCGGGGATACTGGCAACAGTATCCCCGGGTCGACCATGTTGATTGAGCCTCTTTGATTGAGCCTCTTTGATTGAGCATCGACAAACGAAAGGCACTCGATGGATTGGATCTCAGAAGAACTGGGTCTGACAACAGATACGCAGACGAAAATCATCGGAACGCTGATCGTGCTTGGGGTCGCGGTCCTCGTCAGAATCGTCGTCGCTCGAACCATCCAGCGCAACCTGGACGACACCGGAGCCATGTATCGCACCGGAAAGTTGGTGACGTACGTCACCAGCATCTTTGCGCTGATAGGGCTGGCTTGGGTCTGGATTGATGCGTTCGACAACCTCGGAACGTACCTGGCGGTCGTTTCGGCAGGCCTGGCGATTGCCCTCGCAGACGTACTCAAGAACATCGCCGGTTGGGCCTATATCGTGTTACGGAGACCATTTCGGGTGGGGGACCGTATTGAGATCGACGGTACCCGCGGCGATGTCATCGATGTGCGGTTGTTCCGTTTTACCATCGCCGAAATCGGCAATTGGGTGGACGCCGACCAATCAACGGGCAGGCTCATCCATGTTCCAAACGGTGTGTTGTTTGCGAGCCAGGTGGCCAACTACACAGAAGGATTCGAGTTTGTCTGGCATGAGGTGCCGGTGCTGATCACCTTCGAATCGGATTGGCGACTGGCGGAGCAACGCCTCGTGGCGATCGCCCACTCTCAAGCACCTGACATCGAGGCCCGGGCCGGCGCCCGAATCCGGGAGACCGCCCGCAGCTACCACATGAAACTGGATGTGCTGCGTCCCGCCGTTTATCTGACGGTCAAAGAGAGCGGGGTGCTGCTAACGGCTCGATTCCTCGCAGAGCCCCGCTCCCGCAGACTCGTCGAAGAAAAAATCTGGCGAAGCGTCCTCGAGATGATTGAAACCGAACCTGCGATCGAGCTCGCCTATCCGACGATCAGGGGCTTTCTTCGAGGCCCGCTGCCTATAGAGTCAGGTTTCGATACCTAGCGCTTCTTCGGCAACGGTCAGGTCCTGGCCGCCGCGAATGGCGGGCGCAAAGAGGTCGCCATGCTGTTCGATCCTTTCCCAAATCGTCTCGATCGTGAACCGGGAAGGTTCGACGTCGCCGATTTCGTCCCAGCGCAGCGGCGTGGAAACCGGTGCGCCCGGCCGGGGGCGGACGGAGTAGACACCGGCCGTGGTTCGTCGCGGCCCGTTCTGGCCGATGTCGATGTAGACCTTGCCTTTACGTTTCTCCTTGTCGAACTCGATCGATATGCCGTCAGGATTGGCCTTTGAGAGCAACCCACCGACCGCGCCGATGAATCCGCGCGAGCGCTCGAAGCTGTGACCGGGACCGAGC
>JABDOU010000390.1 GCA_013043085.1 Acidimicrobiia bacterium | reverse complement strand
AGGGGGCTGAGGCGCGGGTCGAAATAGACCTGAGTTCCGCAACCATCGGCGAAAAGCTGCGTCGCGCGATCACGCAGAAGGTTCCGGTGGTTTTGGTCGTCGGCGACAACGACATTGAAAACCAGTCAGTCGGGATCCGGCTTCGCGGCTCGGAAGACGAAGAGCGGGGTGTGGCGCTTGACGATGCCACAGCCCGAATACGAGAGCTCATTGCTCGACCGGACCGAACTTGATGGAGATCTTGTGGGCAGGATGGCGTTCGGCTTACATGCGGGCGGTAACCGAACAGGAAGCATCCGACGCAGATGACGCCAGTTGTCTCTTCTGCGCTCTGCCGGACAAGGGGTCGGACGAGGAAACCCTGGTTATTGCCAGAGGTGAACTCGTGTATTCCGTCATGAATCTCTACCCATACACGACCGGGCATCTGATGGTTGCGCCGTACCGGCATATCGGAAGTCCAGGGAAGGCTTCTCACGATGAACAACTCGAAATGTGGGACTTTCTAGCTCGCTCTCAGAGGTCACTCGAGGTTGCTCTGGATCCGGACGGCTTCAACCTCGGGGCCAATGTTGGACGCGATGCCGGAGCAGGGGTCCTGGGTCACCTGCACCTCCATGTCGTACCGCGCTGGCGAGGCGATGCGAACTTCATGACGACCTCGGCCAACGTTCGAATCCTGCCCGAATCGATTCAGGAAACCAGGTCGAGGTTGGTGGAGGCCTTCAACAAGTTGGGTTGAACGGTCGGGTAGTCTTGCGGGCGCGTTTGAGGGGCCGTTTCCGTCCTGCTTCGATCAGCATTTGACGCTTCCCTCCAAACCTCGACCCAAGAATGATGTAGAGCGCGTTAGGGAGATCCAATGAAGTCAGTAGTCAATGGTCTAGCCGGGATGGTGCGCCGCTCGCCGTGGCTTGTGTTGGGCGCCGCCCTGGTCCTCACCCTCGTATTCGGTGCCTTTCTGCCGCAGCAAGAGCAGGCCTCTGGTAACGAAGGATTCTCGCCGGACTCACCCGAATTCCTTGCAGGCCAGATCATTGCAGAGCGGTTCGACACATCTTCGGTGGCCCCGGTGCAGATCGTGTTCACGTCGGACACAGGTGATGTGCTCACCGCTGATGGCCTCCGTACTTATCTGGCGGTTCGCGAAGCGGTGCTGGCGAGTGATCTCGGACCGGTCCTGGTCGAGGGTCAGGGTGGCGGAGTTCAGGGATTCTTCGAGCCGGCTCTCATCGGCCTGCAACAACAGAACGTGTCGCCGGACACGCTGACGGACGAGCAGGTCAAACAGCTCTACCAGGCCTCTCTCGCCCAGCTTCCGGATGAGGTCGGCGGCCAGATCATGCTCGCGCTCTCTTCTGAGAACACCGATATCTCAATCCCCAGCTCGACTGCCGGGCTCATGATCGTCCTCGTCGACACACAACAAATCCCGGATGATCCCGATCAAGTGAAGCTCCAGGGATTTCAAGTAGATATGGCGGATCGGGTCGACGCGCTCGATACCGGGTCTATCACCGCTAAACCCTTCAGCTTCGCCCTGCTCTTCTCCGACCAGGAAGCCTTCACATCCGAGATCGGAAGACTCTTTGGGACGGCTTTCTTGATCATCATGACGATTCTCGGGTTTGTTTTCTGGACCGGTCGCGAAGGGCGTATGAACGCGGGAATGGCCCTGCGACGGTCCGCCGCAGACGTGGCCCTTGCCATGCTGGTCATCGTTTTGTCGATCCTCTGGATGAACGGTATCGGAGTCCTGCTTGGGCCAAAATACCTCGGGATCATCGGCAATTTCTCCGAGATTCTCCAGATCATTCCGATTTTGCTCATAGGACTCGGGGTGGACTACGCAATCCATCTCACGTCCCGCTACCGGGAGGAGCTGGCCGACGGCAGCGATGTTATTGCGTCCGCCACGAGGGCGACCAGGACGGTTGGCATTGCGCTCGTGCTCGCGACCGTTACGACCGGAGTCGGGTTTCTCACGAATATCTTCAGCCCGATCACCGCCATCAAGGATTTCGGCATCCTCGCGACCGTCGGCATCGGATCCGCCTTCATTCTGATGCTCACAGTCGTGCCGTCAGTTCGGGTATTGCTCGACCGGAGGGCTGAACAAGCCGGACGGCTTCCGGTCGAAGCCATGGGAGCATCGTCGGGCCGAATTCTGTCGAGGATGATTGGAAGCACCTCGGCGCTGGCCGACAAAGTGCCCGTTGTCATGCTCTCGATCGCCCTCGTCCTTGGTGGGTTAGGCGTTTGGGGTTTGACCCAGCTGAGCACAGAGTTCAGTTTCACCGACTTCTTGCCTGAGGATTCTCCTCAGCTCGATACGTTCGATGTGCTCGTCGATGAGTTCGGAGGAGGTCTCGGCGAAACCACGAACGTGCTCGTTGAGGGCGATGTGGCCACGGCTGAGGTGCACAATGGTCTGGTTGAAGCCTGGGCGAATCTCAGCACGACGGACATGGTGTTGACGTTTGGTCAATTCGCCGCGGCGGAATCGCCTGTCTCCGTTATCGCACAGATGTTGACACCGCCCGAACAGGGAGGACTTGCTTTCGACCCGGCGTTCGCACAACAGGCGGCGTCGCTCGGGCTCAATCAGGATCTGACCGTGGCTCCCGGTACAGATGTGGAGGCGCTGTGGGACGCTGCTGCCGCCGCTAACCCGGACTTGATGGCGAGAGTGGTCGCCCGGGGTGACGGTGGAGCGTATGAGTTTGTCAACGTCGCCGTATCCACGCAGGGGGGAGAGGCCGGTGCGGGCGAACTCGCCGATGGTCTAGAGGCAGCCTTTGCTCCGGTTTCCGGAGTGGACGGTGTCACCGCTGTCGCAACCAACGAGAACATCATCTCGAAAGGGGTCGTGGATGCGCTCCAGGACTCACAGGTGGGGTCCATAGCAATCTCGCTGATCGCAGCCATGACTCTGCTGGTCGTCAACTTCTTCTTCGAAGTGCGCCGCCCATTTCTCGGTGTGATCACAATCGGCCCGGTCGTCCTCGTGGTTCTGTGGGTCTTCGGTTTGATGGCTCTCACGGGCATTTCATTCAATCCGGTGACGGCGATGATTGCTGCGATCGCTATCGGCATCGGGGTGCCCTACACGATTCACATCACGCATCGATACGAAGAGGACCGCGCTCGGTTTGAGTCGGAGGCCGAAGCCATGAAGTCAACGCTTACCCATACCGGGGGTGCCCTTGCCGGATCGGCCTTCACGACAGTCGCGGGCTTCGGCATCCTTGTGACTTCTTCTTTGAAGCCTTTCCAGCAACTCGGTCTGGTGACCGCATACGCGATTGGCGGCGCGTTGCTGGCCGCGATCTTCGTGTTGCCGAGCCTTCTCGTCCTCTGGGACCGTTGGCATCGCCGTCGGGGTGACGAGACGTTCGCCCATGCGGCGCTCGCCGAGATGATTGAGCAAGACGTCCCCGTCGCCCCGAGGTGATTTAGATGGACGACCCATCTCGCAAACGACCCGGGATCGAGATCCCGGAAGAGCTTGCCGAGTCCGTCAGGCTTCCGGAAGATCTGAACGCCGACGCCCTGGGACCGTATACCGTGCCCAGCCTCACGCGTCGGCGCAAGGCGGGCGTCTACTACTTCGGTGGTGCAATCCTCACGGCATGGGCTGCCAGCACCTCGTTACCAAACGGCTTGTTCATTGCCGCGGCCGGCATGCTGGCTATCGGCCTGTATCACTTCTTCACGGCGTGGGATATCG
>JABDOU010000340.1 GCA_013043085.1 Acidimicrobiia bacterium | reverse complement strand
GTGCTGCTGTTCGGTATCGCCGGGTACGTCCTGGTTGAGGCATTCCGCCGGTTCGGCAACCCACCAGAGGTTCTGTCGGGGCCGATGTTGGTGGTCGCGGTCGTCGGCCTGATCGTCAACCTGATCGGTTGGTGGCTGTTACGCCAAGGCGCCGGCGAGTCGATCAACGTCGAGGGCGCCTTCCTCGAGGTCCTGGCCGACCTGATCGGATCGGTCGGCGTCATCATTGCCGCGCTCGTGCTCCGCTACACGGGCTGGGCCTACGCCGACCCGCTGTTTGGAGCCGCGATCGGCCTGTTCATTCTTCCCAGAGCGTGGCGACTCGGGCGTCGTGCTCTTCACGTGCTGGTCCAGGCCGCTCCCGAGGGCCTCGATCTCAACGAACTCCGAGACCGGCTCACCGCCATCCCGGGTGTGACCAATATCCACGACCTGCACGTCTGGACCCTCACCTCTGAGATGGACGTCGCCACCGTGCACCTCGTCACCCTCACCGGCACTGATCCCCACCGCATCCTCGATCGGGCCCGGGCGCTCCTCCAGAACGACTATCAGATCTCGCACGCCACCCTCCAGGTGGAACCCGATACCCACCACGGTTGCGCCGAGGTGACCTGGTGAACGCACCGTCAAGACGCTGATAGCTGCCTTGGTAACAACCGCCGGTGCCCTTGCGGTCCAGAGACGTCGCGCAACGGTTTCTAGCGAAGTGTCCCCGGAGGCTGGTATCGGCAAGCATGTCGAGAGAGTCGGCCAACAAACCCATCGACCGGCGGGAGTCAACCGACTCATTGCTCGAGCCCCTGCGCTCACCGGAGGATGATTGTGCAGGTGCGTTCTCTAGCCATCGCCGATCGACAGGGACAGTTTGCTGATCGGCGATGGGCCCGAGTTGGCCGAGAATCTTCTACCGCTGAGGTTTGGAGTACCTACCGATAACGGGGGTGATTCCTTTCGGTCGACCTCATTGGGTCCCGGATGCGGTCGGGTAGCCCGCGTCAGCCCAGTCGGCCAACCCCCCCTGCATGGCCGCCACGTTGTCGTATCCAGTGTCGATCATTCGTTGTGCCACACGGGCACTTGATTCTTCACTCGGTCAGGTGCAATAGGTGACTATCAGCTGGTCACGCGGAAGTTCACCGATGCGGGTGTCCAACTCGGACTCCGGCAACGCCAGCGCCCCGGAAACATGGGATTCCTCGTATGCCGCCCGCTCACGGACATCGACGATTAGTGCTTCACCCCTCTGGGCCATGGCATGTGCCTCGTCGGGACTGATTCGTGCGACGGTTGGGTAGGGGAGGCCGTCAGCGCTGTGTTGGTCTTGTGACACATCGACTGTTGGGACGGGAGTCGAGTCCTCATCCCCTTGGGTGATTGTGAACGCGATTACCGCGACCAGAGCACCAGCGATAGCCGTCGGCAGTACCCATCTCGCCTGGCGGCGTTGCTTTCCTTTTCTATCCAACTGTATCTCCGTTCGTACGATTTCTTATGTGGCGTGCGATCTCCGAATCGTGGTCATCGGCTCAGGAGTCGAGAAGGTTGCCGGCCTCTTCCCAACCGATCATGCCTCCATCAACCTTGTAGACAGCTGTGTAGCCCGATTGCGTGAGTGTCTCGGCTGCGATTGTGCTCATTCCTTCGCCTTTGCAGTAGACAACGATCTCAGAGTCCGGGTCTGGAAGTTGGTCGAGATTCGCTGCTATTTGGTCGTAGGGGATCGAGAGATCGGTACCCGGGATGTCTCCTTCAAACGGAATGTGAGTGTTGACGACCGTGATTTGAGGGTCGTCGAGTAGCGGGACCAGTTCGGCAACAGATATCTCTCGGTAGGATCCCCATTCGGTATTGACTTCCAGTCCGGGACGTGAGACGACAGAACCGCCACACGAGGCCGATACCAGCGCCATCGCGACAAGTGTTGGAACGGTTGCTCGTAGGCGTTGCATGATCTCGATCTCCTAATTGGTTCTTGATCCAGCGCGTGGCCAACGGCTCGGTTTCACCATCTGCCACAGAACCAGGTGACATGGGTCGGCATGTCCAGGGCTGCACAAGCACGGTGGCACTGGGTGGCTACATTCGATCTCGCCGTCTGAATCGTCCTCATAATGTCATTCGACCATCGTATGCGCCACTGGTCTCGATTGAATCCGGCAAACGGTAGTAGCTTCCGGGTCGAAGGGCCTCTGGTGCAATGCGGTGGCCTAGCTGGGAGGCACCTGCTGGTTCGTCCTCGAGAGCAAGCAGCCCATGGAGGCGCACACACCCCACCAGCAAACAGCGGCATTCGTCGGCGCCGCATACCTCGCCGCCGGCACTACACGCAGACCGGACCCGGTGTTGTGATCGCCGGCATGTCGACGTCGCAGACAACTCATCGGCTCGGGGTCACTTTCGTGCGACGGAGAAGCCCGCAACGCGGTCGACGAGATCGTTCACGGTGCCTCGGCGACACGTTGGAGCACTCGTCCTTCCAGTACCGAGCAGGAAAATGCTCTCGCTCGGTGGGTGTAGCACTCAACCGCTACGGTCGTACTTCAGAACCCCTATCAGGATTCTCCGCGCTGGACGGCTCGTATGTATGCGACCAGGGCCGCAATCTCCTGTTCGCTGAACACATCGACCCACGCCGGCATATCGTTGCGGCCGAGCGAGATGGCCTCGACCAAGTGCTCGTCGGGTTCGGACAGGGAATGGGCGGTGGGTCCAAGCCCGGGACCATTGTTGGTACCACCGAGGTCGATCCCATGGCAGCGGGCGCACTGTGCAATGAAGGCGTCCGCGGCGACGAACACAGGCTCATCGTCAACCGCCTCGGCGTCTTCGTCATCATCACGGCCATCGTCCACGGGCTCCTCATCATCATGAGCGGCGGTCGGCTCCTCATCGTCATGAGCGTCGGCGACGCCATCGAGCCGCCAGTCGGGTCGATCGGGGGCTTCCTCCTCGAGTGAGCGGAGGTAGACGGACACTGCCTTGATCTGCTCGGAGGTCATCGGACCACCAAAATCCAACGAGTAGGCCGACATCCCGGAGCCGGGAACGCCCACACTGATCAAGCCGATCACCTGCTCATCGGCAGTGGCGGTGAGAAACTGCTGGCTGTTCAAGGCGGGAGCATCCACACCTTCGCCGTTGATGCCATGGCAAGCTGCGCAACTCGAGACGAATATTTCACGACCCTGGGCGGACAGGTTCGCTGTGAGCTGCTCTCTGGCGTCGGCTCGCCGTCCGGGCTCGAGAAAGCGATACAAGGGAAAGGCGAGGGCGAGCAGAAACAGCAGCCCCGCTCCCCACTTCAACCAACGGTCGGTCGAGTCCTCGAGCTCAAGATCGTCGGGGCGCATCGGCATCAGGACTCGGACTCATCGACGCAGGACGGACCCCTCACC